>NZ_JSYC01000112.1:0-14166 GCF_054823965.1 Gordonia sp. GN26
GCGCTCGTCGCCTGCTCAACCAGCGGAGTGTGCGCTCGTCACCTGCTCAACCAGCGGGGGTCAGTCCATGACATCCCGGACGCGAGTGTTCTCGTGTCCGGCGAGAAGGGCCTTGTTGGAGTTCTTCATGTGACGCTGCCAGTGGGCTGCGGCCTCGGTGCCGTCGCCGGCGCGGACGAGGTCGACGAGCTTCTGGTAGGAGCGGATGAGCTTGGTGTACTGCGAGCGCGGCATCGGGCCGTCGTGGATGGTGCTGGCGATGTGACGCTCGGCGATCTCGTGGAGCATGCCGGAGATCATCGCCATCGCCGAATTGCCGGACAGCTCGATCATGCGGCGGTGGAACCAGACCGACGCCTGAGCCATGGTGCCGTCTTCGTAGGCGTCCTTGAGTTGATTGTCGATGATCGACTGGAGTTCGTCGAACGCCTCGGTGTTGCCGGTTTCGGCGAGCATTTCCGCGGCAGCGGGTTCGATGACCTCGCGGGCCCGCATCACCTCGGCGATCGTCGTCCCGGACAGCTCCAGCAGGAGACCCGCGGGACGCGCGACGATCTCGGGGCCGGGGACACGGATCCGGGCACCGGTACGGGAGCCGCGACGCACTTCGACGAGGCGCTCGGACTCGAGGACACGGACCGCTTCACGCAGCGTCGGGCGGCTCACCTGGAAGTGCGCCATGAGATCCGCTTCGTGGGGAAGGAAGTCACCCTCCTTGAGCTGACCGTCGACGATCATCCGGCGCAGGGTGCGTGCCACCAGCTCAGCGGTTTTGGGGGACCGGATCGCACCGGTCGTGGTCGCGGGGACCATCATGGGAGCCAGGTTGACGGGCTTGGTCATGGGCGCCTTCCTCTTGCGTAACCACCGACGCACCCGAAGTGAGCGCGATGGCCGAACCGGATCTGAGCCCCTGGCCGATCTGATACACCCAGTTGTCAAACCCAGTAATACAAGTCGAGTCTACCCAATCGCGGCGAGTCGGTCGCCGGCAAAACCGATCGCGGCGTCGTTGAATCGTGCACGTGCCCTGCGCCCGACGAGGAAGCTGGGGCACGACAGGAATCCGACGTCGGGGAGATCGGTGCGTTTGCCGAGCATCTCGCTCGCCTGCGCGGTGTCCCCGCAGATCGCGATCGACCACAGCATGTCGTCGGAAACGTGGTCGCCGATCGTCGTCGGCGCCTCACGGAAGGCCCGGCGGATGGCTGCGACCTCGTCCTGCCAGCCATGCAGTTCGACCAGCGGGTCGTAGGTCTTGACCGTGAGGTAGAAGGCGATCTGGCGGCGTGCGGCGGCGATCGCGGCCTCGGGATCGTCGTCGTCGACGGCGGTGATGACCCATCCCCAACGGGTGATGTCGTCGACCGATCGTCCGGAATCCGCTGCCCCGAAGGCGAGTTCGGGTGCAACCGCCTCCGACCACCAGCGGTCGGTGAAGATGCCGTGGCCGAGGATGCCGTCGGCGTCCCGGCCGACCGTCCGCACCATGTACTTGTTGAACGCGCCGATGAGGATGGGTATGTCGAGTGCCCCGAACACCGGGGCGCGCACATCGGCATCGATCGAGTAGAAGCGACCATCGAACGTGATGGGTTCACCGTTCTCGGCGGTGAGGAAGGCGCGGATCACCCGGATCAGCTCTGACATCCGCGGCGCGGCGTGACTGGAGTCGACGTCGAACCAGTCCCGATTCATGCGGAAGCTTCCCGCTCCCAGCCCGAGGAATACGCGTTCAGGGGCGAGCCGATGAAGATGTCGCAACGCCGAGGCATGCACGAACGGCGACCGTGCGAACGCGTACGCGATGCCCGGACCGACAGCGGCCGACGATGAGCCGAGCGCCATTTCCGTCGATGTGACATAGGCGTCGATGTCGGCGAACTCGCCGGTGCAGAACGCGATCGCGCCCGCAGCTTCGGCGGCCCGTGCCTGTTCGGCACCCGGCCAGGGCAGGCCCCACTGCATCGCATCCTCCGCACGTCGCTGGGTGGGGTCGGTCGACGACCGACCCCCTCGGCAAGTGTAAGCAGGATAACTTAGTCATACATCTGGGTTGGCAGATGCATTTGCCCGACCTGCGACGAAACCTTCTACGATCACCTAGTGAACTATGTAACCTACCTGTGTGGACCCGCAGATCTTTGTAGGCAATCCACTCGGGCACCGAACCAGCGGGCACCCGGAGGCAGACCACACCGAGAAGCAGGCCCAGACAGGAATCGCTCGATGACATCGAAGAACCCGGCGGCCGGGATTCCGCACTCGCTGCACCGATTGTGGGATGCCCCGGACGACGCCCGGATGGTTCACAGCGACGGCGAATGGTTCCGCTGGGGGCAGATGCGGGCGCTTGTCGAAGGCATCGAACGAGCGCTCTACGACGCCGGCCTCGGCCCGGACGCACGGATCGCCACCGTTCTCGGCAACCGACTCGAGTCGATCGCCGCGTTGATCGCGGTGATCCGTGCCGAACGCACGCTGGTCACGCTGAGCCCGCTCCAGCCACCGACCCGCCTCGCCGCCGACCTCCGGCAGAGCGATCCGGTCGCCGTCCTGGCACCTCCCGGGTATTGGGAAGATCCCGAGTTCGCGGCCGCAGCAGTCGATTCCGGGGCGTGGGGCTTCAGCATCGAGATCGATGTGCCGGTGACCACGCGACTCACCGGAATCCCTTCGGGGGCGGAGTCCCACCACCGCGGTGTGGCGATCGAGATGCGCACGTCGGGAACCACCGGCGATCCCAAGCGGATCCCGCTGACCTACAAGCAGATCAACGCGTCTCTCTACTCAGCGGTCGCACACGCCGGCGTGACGATCGCAGAGGCGCCGCCGTTCAGCGGGCAGCCCGCCCTGATCACGCTGCCCATCGTGCACATCGGCGGCATGTTCGCCCTGCTTCAAGGGCTCGTGCAGGCCCGGCCCCTCGCAATTCTCGAACGCTTCACCATCGACGGTTGGCGCGCCGCCATCCGCGACCATCGCCCCATCGTGGCCGGTCTCCCCGGTGCGGCAATAGGTACCGTTCTCGACGCCGACGTCCCGGCGGAGGACCTGTCGAGCCTGCGTGCGCTGAACGCGGGCACGAGCCCCGTCGATCCCGCACTGGTGGACAGGTTCATCGAGAAGTACGGCATTCCGATCCTGATCGTCTACGGCGCCACCGAGTTCTCCGGTGCGGTCGCCGGTTGGACGATCAAGGACTTCCGGAAGTCGTGGGAGGCCAAGAAGGGGAGCGTCGGACGACCGTTCCCTGGTGTCGAGCTCAGCATCGTCGACGAGGCCGGTTCGCCCGTGCCCGCCGGGAACACCGGACGTCTCCGCGTGCGTTCGCATCAGTCCGGCCGGGATTCCGAATGGCTGACCACCAGCGACCTCGCCCACATCGACGACGACGGGTTCCTCTACATCGATGGCCGGGCCGACGACGTGATCATCCGCGGCGGCTTCAAAGTGTCACCGGATGTGGTTGCACGCGCACTGAAGACCCACGACAGCGTCGCCGACGCCGCGGTCGCCGGCGTTCCCGACCCTCGTCTCGGTGCGGTCCCGGTCGCCGGCGTCGAGGTCCGGCGCGGCGAACGCCGGCCCAGCGGTTCCGAACTCCGCGACCACTGTCGCACCCAGCTCACGCCGTACGAGGTTCCGGTCGCGGTGCACGTCCTCGACGAGCTGCCGCGATCGGCGTCCCTCAAGGTCGACCGTCGCAGGCTCCTCGAGCTGTTCGAGTCCGCTGTTCCCGAATCCATCGCGGGCGACGGCGAATTCGCACCCGACCCGACTGCCCGAGACCTACAGTCTTCGGTGGGAAAGGACTAGACGATGACTGACTCAACCGAGACCGGTACCGCCCACCTCCCAGGCACCGGCCGGGTGGCCGGGAAGGTCGCCCTGGTGACCGGAGCCGCCCGCGGACAGGGCAAGAGCCATGCGATCCGGCTCGCCGAGGAGGGCGCCGACATCATCCTCTTCGACCTGTGCCGCGACATCGAGACCAACGGCTACCCGCTGGCCACCCCACGCGATCTGGAGGAGGCGGTCCTCGAGGTCGAGAAGACCGGCCGCCGTGCCATCGCCGCCGAGGTCGACGTCCGGGACCGGGGAGCGCTCGACACCGCGATCGCCGCGGCGGTCTCCGAGTTCGGGCGCCTCGACGTGGTCGTCGCCAACGCCGGCATCTGTCCGCTCGGCGACGGCCCCGTGGAGGCCTTCGCCGACGCCTTCGACGTCGACCTCGTCGGGGCGACCAACACGATCCACGCGAGCCTGCCGCATCTGACCGCAGGAGCATCGATCATCGCGACCGGCTCGGTCGCCGCGCTGCTCGCCGCCGGATCCCAGGGCGGGCCGTCGGGTGCCGGGGGTGCGGGGTACGTGCTCGCCAAGGAGATGCTGACCACCTACATCCACCGGCTTGCCAGAGTGCTGGCACCGAAATCCATCCGCGCCAACATCATCCACCCCACCAACGTCAACACCCCGATGCTGCAGAGCGGGCCGATGTACCGGCAGTTCCGTCCCGATCTCACCGATCCGGGACCCGACGACGTCACCGCGGCGTTCGCGTCGTTGCAATCCATGCCCGACGTCCCGTGGATAGAACCCGCCGACGTCAGCGACGCCGTCGTCTACCTGGCCTCGTCGGAATCCCGCTACATCACGGGCCTCGACCTGACCATCGATGCCGGCGCAACCCTGGGCCGAGGAGGCCGCTGATGACAACAACCGAGAAGTCCGGGACAGAGAAGTCCGGCACCACGGGCAAGATCACCGACGAGGACATCGAACGGGCGAAGGCGCAGATCGGGATCCCGGTCAAACAGCGGGACATCCCGTGGAACACACTGCCGCAGGCCGATTCGATCAGCCACTTCGCATTCGGCTGCGGCGACGACAACCCGCTGTTCCACGATCCCGAGTACGGACGCACCACCCGCTGGCACGGACAGATCGCGCCGCCGACCTACCCGATCACCACCGGTCTCGACCAGACCCCGGCGTTCGCCGACGAGGAACGCAAGAAGCTGTTCCGGGGACTGTTTCGCGGCACCGGCAAGTACTACTCCGGCGTGAAATGGACGTGGTATCAACCCATCTACGCGGGCAATCCGATCTACTCGGAGGTGTACACCCTCGACGTCCAGGTCAAACAGAGCTCGTTCTCCGGCGGCCGGTCGGTGAAGGAGACCTACCGGCACCTCTACGTCGATGCCGCGGGGCGTCCGGTCGCCACCCGCGACGAGTCGTACATCAATGCCGAACGCAGTGGCTCGAAGAAGGCCGGGAAGCTCCGCGACGTCGAGCGCAAACGGTGGACGCCGGAGGAACTCGAGGAGGTCGAGGCCGCCTACGAGGCAGAGGTCCGTCAGGGCGCCGATCCGAACTGGTGGGAGGGCGTCGAGGTCGGTGCCGAACTCCCCGCGGTCATGAAGGGACCGCTCGGTGTCGTCGACATCATCAGCATGCACATGGGCTGGGGGTGGGGCGGATACGGCATCGGCCCCCTCAAATACGCACACCAGGCACGCAAGCGCATGCCGGCGTTCTACGAACCCGACGAGTACGGGATGCCCGAAGTCGTCCAACGGCTGCACTGGGATTCGGCACGCGCCCAGGAACTGGGCATCCCGGCGGCGTACGACTACGGGCAGATGCGCGCGGCCTGGGTCAGTCACCTCCTGACCAACTGGATCGGCGACGACGGTTGGATCGTCGACATGGATCTCACGTTGCGGGGCTTCAACTATCACGGGGACACACATCTGTGCACCGGTCGCGTCATCGAGAAGGGCGCGACCCCACGGGAACCGATCACCATCGAGGTCGCCGCGACCAGCCAGCGCGGAGAGGCCACCACGCAGGGAACCGCGAGAGTGCTCTTGCCTTCTCAGACGATCGGGGCGGTGATCCTGCCCGAACCGGACGAGGATCTCCGGGCGCGTGGCGCACAAGTGGTCAGCCGGCTCGGCGGCAAGGTCGGGGAGACGTTGCGCCGCAACGGTCTGGCCTGACGGTCGTTCGACAACACCGGGCCACGGGAGGTCGGCACGTTGGCGAAACAGGTGCCGCGGAAAGTGCCGCGGCAGGAGCGATCTCAACGCATGGTCGCCGGGATCCTCGACGCCTGCGCGACTCTGCTCATCGAGCGCGGGTACGACGGTGTGTCCACGCACCGGATCGCCCAGGAAGCCGAGATCAGTCCCGGCAGTCTGTATCAGTATTTCGCGAACAAGGACGCCATCGTCGCGATGACGGTGGAGCGGATGATCCAGAAGATCGCGACCGAGTTGCTATCCGCACTCGAGGTCGGCACCGACGCCCCGCCTCAGGAGCAGATCGCAACCGTCGTCGACGCGGCACTGACTGCCGCCGAACAGAATCGCGAACTCGTCCGGGTGCTGGTCGAGCAGATGCCGAGGCTGGGCGGCTCCACCGAGATCCGCCGGGTCGAGGAACGTGCACGGGAGATGATCGCGCAGTACCTCCTCACCAGCCCGGCCGCCGAGAATCCGGACCGGCCACCCACTTTGGTCTGGATGGCATTTCAGGCCGTTCAACAGCTCAGCGTCCGGTACGTTCTGGACCAACCTGACATACCCCGCGAGGAGTTCGTGACCGAACTGTCTCGCCTGCTGGTCACACTGGTCGCTCCCACTCCTTAGAGGCGCCTGCTGACCCGAACGATCGGCGAATTTCGCCGAATCGTATATGCAAGAGTTATCTAACTAGGTAAGCTCGCTCGTGCACACGTGGTGTGATGCAGGCTACATCGGGGGTAGGGAGTTCGAATGGCCGTAGCGTCCGATCCCCAGCGCGGCGCCGAGCCCGCTGTCGGAAAGGTCGGGCCCGCCGGGGAGGGCGACGCCGTCGGCGAGATCGGGGAGTGGGGCAGCGGCTACGTCAAGCGCCACCCCAAGGCCTCGCTCGAGACGGTCGGCGAACAGTTCGTTCTCGGTCTGCGCTCGATCCAATGGTTGTTCACCGACATCGTCACCCGGAAGTTCCCGTACCGGGAATTCGTCGAGCAGGCCGCGTTCATGGCACGGACCGCCGTGCTCCCGACGCTGCTCGTCGCGATCCCCATCGGCGTGACGCTCTCCATCCAGTTCGCGCTGCTCGCAGGGCAGGTCGGCGCGACCTCGCTCGCCGGCGCAGCGAGCGGACTCACCGTGATCCGCCAGGGGGCACCTCTCGTCGCCGCGATCCTGATGGCCGCAGCGGTCGGCTCGGCCATCTGCGCCGATCTCGGCTCGCGCCAGATCCGCGAGGAGATCGACGCCATGGAGGTGATGGGCGTCCAGGTGGTGCGGCGTCTCGTGTCGCCTCGGCTGGCCGCCGGGGTCGTGGTGTCTCTCGCACTCACGGGTCTCACCTGCTTCGTCGGCTTCTTCGCCGGCTACCTCTACAACACCTTCGTGCAGGACGGCACCCCCGGCAGTTTCGTCTCGACCTTCGCATCGTTCGCAACCGTCGGGGACTTCATCCTCACGATGATCAAGGCGGTGGTCTTCGGCGCGATCGTCACCATCGTCGGATGTCAGAAAGGCCTGTCCGCCAAGGGCGGTCCGGCCGGGGTGGCCAACGCGGTCAACGCCTCGGTGGTCGCCTCGATCCTGCTGCTGATGATCGTCAACGTCGTCTTCACCCAGGTCTACGAGCTGGCCTTCCCGCGGCAGGGGTTCTGATGACCGTCGCGCGGTACTACCCGCCCGGAGTCGGGCCGCTGCTGACGGGCCTGCGCAGGATCGGTGGCCCGATCACCCAGGTCGGCCACATGATCACCTTCTTCCTGCGGGCGGTCCTCAACGTCCCGACGATGCTGCTGCACTACAAGCGCGAGTTCGCGCGTGTGCTCTCGGATGTCACCTGGGGCAACGGGTCGATCGTGGTCGGCGGCGGCACCGCCGGCGTCATCATCGTGCTCGGCGCGACCGCCGGTGCGATCGTCGGTATCGAGGGCTACAGCGCCCTGGAACTGCTGGGCATGGGCCCGGCCACCGGATTCATCTCGTCCTTCGCCTCGACCCGCGAACTCGCCCCGATCATGGCGGCTCTCGCCTTCGCCGCCCAGGCCGGTTGCCGTTTCACCGCTCAGCTCGGGGCCATGCGGATCTCGGAGGAGATCGACGCGATGGAGGCCATCGCATTGCGGCCGATCCCGTACCTGGTGACGACGCGCCTGATGGCCTCCGTCGTCGCCGTCATCCCGCTCTACATCGTGTGTCTCGGAGTGAACTACCTCGTCTGCCAACTGGTCGTGAGCATGTCGGGCGCCGGGTCGTCGGGCACCTATCTGCACTACTTCACCCTCGTCCTCAGTGGAACCGACATCGCCTACTCGATCCTCAAAGCGGTTGTCTTCGTGTCGATCACGACGACCATCCAGTGCTACTACGGTTTCTACGCCTCGGGCGGCCCCCAGGGCGTCGGCGTCGCCGCGGGCCGGGCGATGCGTACTGCGATCACGGTCATGATCATCGTCAACATGCTGCTGACCATGGCGCTCTGGGGCGTCAACGCCGGCGCGCGGTTCGGAGGCTGACGTGCAGTTCCCCTTCGAATCCGAACGTCGGCTCGGCAACGAGCACCTGTTCCTGCGCGGACTGGCGACGATCATCGTGGCGGCGATCGTCGTCGGCGTGCTGATCGCCAAGTCCAACGGCGATCTCGACGAACACGTCGAGGTGAAGGCCATGCTCGGGGAGGTGGGCGACGGCCTGCCCACCCGCTCCGACGTCAAGTACCGCGGCGTTCTCGTGGGTGCGGTCGACAAGGTCACCCCCGCCATCGACGGCGGCACCAACGTCGTCGACATCGATCTGAAACCGCAGTACGCCGACGGGATCCCGTCGACTGTCACGGCCCGCGTGGTGCCCGGCAACGTCTTCGCGGTGTCGTCGATCCAGCTGATCGACAACGGCCCCGCCCCACACATCACCGACGGCGCGGAGATCTTCCAGGACGACAGCGAGGCAACGATCCAGTTCCAGACCGCGCTCACCAAGTTGCGGGACATCGTCGGTGCCATGAGCCGCTCGCGGTCGGATTCGACGATCGGTGTCATCACCGCGCTTGCCGAGGCAACCGACCGGCGAGGCGATGACCTGGTCGCGGCCGGCCGACAGCTCGAACAGATCGTCACGGAGACCAACGCGCTCATGGAACCCGGCGACGGCCCGTCGACGATCCGCTCGTTCAACGACGCCGTTCGCGGACTCGACCGTTCCGCGCCCGACCTGCTCGACGCGGTCCACAGTTCGGTGGTACCGATGCGCACGGTCGCCGAAAAGGAGATGGCGCTCACCAACTTCCTGGCCGCAGGCGCCACAACGCTCGGCACCGCGACCACGGCCATGGACAACAACACCGCGCGGATGATCACCATCTCGACCAACCTGACCCCGGTCATCGGTGTACTCGCCGACAACGCACCGTCGTTCGTCCCGATCACGACCCGGCTCGCGGTGGTCGCCGACAAGTTCAACGAGCACGTCTACGACGCCGACACCGGTTTGGCCACCTCGAAGATGATCCTGTCGCTGTCGCCGAACCGGACCTACGTCCGCGCCGACTGCCCGCGCTACGGGAATCTCGAAGGGGCGAGCTGCAAGACGGCCCCGGTCTCCGCGCGTCCCTACGGATTTCCCAAGCAGCTCGATCCCAAGAAGTACGAGCTGCCCGCCGGCTACAAGCTCCCGCCGGGGTACAAGCTCCCGGCCGGGCTGATGGGCGGGAACGTCGGACCCGTCGGCAGCAAAGCCGAGGTCGAGCAACTGCGCAAGATCCTGGGAAAGGACGCGACGCCCGCGGCGATGATGCTGCTCGCACCGTTGCTACGCGGCAACAGGGTCGAGATCAGCCCGGACACCGGTGACAAGAAGCCCGCCGCACCTCGAGCAGGGGAGGGAGGTCCTCGATGAGCACATTCCGGAAGTCCCTCATCACGCTGTCGTTGTTCCTCGTCATCTCACTCGTGTTGTCGTGGTTCGTCTATGTCACGTTGCAGCGCAACGTCAACGGGGCCACCCGCGAGTACAGCGCGGTCTTCACCGACGTCAGCGGTCTGCGTCCCGGCGACGACGTCCGGGTCGCCGGCGTACGGGTCGGTCGGGTCGACAAGATCGAACTCGAGAACACCGTTGCCCGGGTGACCTTCGAGGTCCAGGACGACCAGACGCTCTACACCAGCACGCGGGCGTCGGTTACCTACCAGAACATCATCGGCCAGCGCTATCTCGGCCTCCTCGCCGGTGACACCGACTCCTCGGCGGAACCACTCCGCGACGGGGGCGAGATCCCGCTCGACCAGACCGAGCCGTCCTTCGACATCGCCGGTCTGCTCAACGGCTTCGAACCGCTCTTCAGCGTTCTCGACCCCGACCAGGTACAGA
Organism: Gordonia sp. GN26; assembly: GCF_054823965.1. NCBI lineage: Bacteria > Bacillati > Actinomycetota > Actinomycetes > Mycobacteriales > Gordoniaceae > Gordonia > Gordonia sp. GN26. The sequence goes on from NZ_JSYC01000112.1 coordinate 10,392, forward strand.
ACATCACCCAGACGATCATCACGGCCCTGCAGGGTGACAAGGGATCGTTGACCTCCCTGATCGCCCAGACGTCGACGCTGGCCGAATCCTTCGCCGGACCCGACAACGTTCTCGGGGACCTCATCGTCAGCCTCGACCAGGTGACCGCGTCGCTGGCCGGTCAGTCGGGGAGCGTCGAGAGCCTCATCTCGAACATGCGCGATGTGTTCACGACACTCAATTCCCGGCAGGGTGAGCTCGTCAGCTCGATCGATCAGATCACGCAGACGATCGGGCGAACAGCAGTGGTGTTCAACAACATCGAGCCCAGCCTCTCGGATCTGGTGGCGAGGGAGCCCGGGTTCACCGGTCACATCGTCAGCAACGCCGAGAAGTTCGCGTACCTGTTCTACAACGTGCCCCTGGCGATGCAGGGCCTCGCCCGCTTCTCACAGGAGAGCACGGCGGCGAACGCCTACATCTGCAACGTCAACGTCACGATCATCCCCGGCCTGTCGCACATGATCCCCGGCATCCTCGCCGGGGTCACCCCGGGCGGGAAGATCCAACAATCCCCGGTCTGCAGGTGAACATGCTGAACAAGATGAGGTCGATGAAGCGACCGTCGCTGTCGAAACCGACGTTGTCCAACCCGTTCAAGGGGCGGCTCGAGGATCAGAGCAATTTCAAGCTGGGGATCAGCGCAATCCTGATCCTGTGTCTCGTGGTGCTGGCCATCGTCGGCATCGGCCGGCTGGGCATCGGGGACAAGACCTACGACGCCGAATTCGTCCAGGCTGCACAGATTTCCGGTGGCGACCAGGTCACCGCGGCCGGCGTCCCGATCGGCACGGTCACCGGAGTGAAGCTCGCCGGCGACCGAGTGATCGTGTCGATGAAGATCGACGGCGACGTCGAACTCGGTGCCGACACCAAGGCGGCCATCAAGCTGACAACGCTGCTCGGTTCCCGGTACGTCGAGATCCAGCCCGCGGGTGAGGGCCGAGTCCCCGACGACGTCATCCCGCTGGCCAACACGTCGGTGCCCTACGACCTGCAGACCGCCCTGGCGAACGCCACGACCACCTTCGAACAGGTCGACGCCAAACGCATCGCGGATTCGATGACGGTGCTGTCCGACCAACTCGACGGTGCGCCGTACGTGATGCCGCAGGCGCTGAAGAACATCGAGAACCTCTCGACCATCATCGCCGACCGGCGGACCCAGATCGGCCAGCTCCTCGCCAGCACCAACGAGCTGACGACCGCGATCCGCAACCAGCAGGTCGCGTTGGGCCAGATGGTCGTTCGTGGTGAGCAACTCGTCACCGAGCTGGTGACCCGCATCAACTCGCTGCAGCAGCTGATCAAGTCCACCACCCGACTGATCGGCAACCTCCATCAGATCGTCGGCGTACAGGGTCCGCAGGTCACCCAGTTGCTTCAGAACATGGAGACCCTGCTCGGCGCCGTGGCCCGCCGGGAAGACGTGCTGCGGAACACGCTGCAGATCATGCCCGTACCGATCCGCAACTTCGCGAACGCGACCGGCTACGGCAACAACCTCGAGTTCGGCGCTCCCGCAGGTGCTCTCGTGGACGCCTGGATGTGTGCGGTCAGTGGGCAGGCGAAGATGATGTCGCTCGCCGAGTACTTCAAGGAGTGCAAGTGATGTCCAGAGTCATCGCACACCCGCTGCTGATCCTGGCCGCGGCGGCGCTCCTGCTGACCGGGTGCTCGATCGGATCCAATCCGTTCGAGGACAAGATCACCGTCACCGCCGAATTCGACAACGCCAACGGCCTCTACGTCGGCAACTCGGTGGACGTGCTCGGGATGTCCATCGGGAAGGTCACCGAGATCGAGGCGAAGGGTGGTTACGCGCTCGTCACCATGGAGATCGACGGGGACATCAAGATCCCCGCAACTGCCGAGGCCGTGACCGTCTCGACGTCGATCCTCACCGACCGTCACGTCGAACTCACCCCTGTGTACCGCGACGGGCCGACGATGCAGAACGGCGACACGATCGGCCTCGATCGCACCCGCACACCGATCGAGTTCGACCGGATCCTCAACATGGTCGAGCGTCTGTCGAGCGAACTCGGCGGCAACGGCGACAGCAAGGGCGAAGGCCCGGTGGCCGATCTGATGGCGGTGAGCGTCGCGATGACCGAGGGCAACGGTCAGTCCATGCGGGATGCCCTCGGCGATCTCGAACGCGCGCTGCGCCTCAGTGAGGACGGCGGCGCACATTCGCGGCGGGACATCACCGCGATCGCGGCGAACCTCGCCACCCTCAGTGAGGCCGCCGCGAACAACGACGCCGTCATCCGTGACCTCGGATCCGGATTCGCGCAGATGTCGTCGTTCCTGGCATCCGAGGACCTGGGCACCGGGACCACCGGAAAGCAACTCAACGACCTGCTGAAGGAAACCCAGGCCCTGCTCATCACCAATCGAGAGACACTGAAGAACACGCTGTCGAGCACCAACACCGTGACCGCGGCCATGGTCGACTACCGACGCAATCTGTCCGAGTTCTTCGACGTCGCACCGATGCTCATGGACAACGTCTACAACGCCATCGACCAGGAAGCCGGAGCACTGCGCGTGCACGGTCTCGTCGACAAACTCCTCCTCGACGGCCAAGCGGTCAAGGAGGTGTGCAACCTCCTCGGCCTACGCCAACTCGGTTGCTCCACCGGCACACTGCAGGACTTCGGGCCCGACTTCGGGGCCACGTCGATCCTCGCCGCCCTCGTGGAGAACTCGAAATGAGCGCCAGGACAGGTCGGGTCGGTAGACCGGCGACAGCTGTCGCCGTCGGCTTGGCCGCGGTACTGGGAGTCAGCGGGTGCGGGGTCGGACTCGAACAACTCCCGCTGCCGGCGCCCGGGGCCTCGGACTCCACGTACACGCTGACCGCTCGATTCACGAACGCACTCAATCTTCCTCAGGGGGCCAAGGTGCGTGTGCTCGGTGCGGATGTGGGCTCGGTTGCGACGATGAAGGCGGAGAACTTCACTGCGATCGTCGATCTCCGGATCCAGTCGTCCACCTCGCTGCCGGTCGGTACGACGGCCGAATTGCGTTCGGCCACACCGCTCGGCGACGTCTTCGTCGCACTCGAGCCGCCTCCCGAGGGACAGGACGACAAGGGCGAACTGCAGAACGGCGACCAGTTGTCGGTCGACGACACGTCGTCGGCGGCCACCGTCGAAGAGGTCCTCGCCACCAGCGCGTTGCTGGTGAACGGCGGTGCGGTTCGCAATCTCGTGAAGGTCGTCAACGGCCTCGGTGAAGCGGTCGGTCCGGACGGCGAGTCGGTCGCGAATCTGGTCGACGAGTCAACCGATCTGATCTCGACCCTGTCCAACCGTACGGGCGAGATCAACCGGGCCATGCGTAACACCAGTGACCTTGCGACCACTCTCGGTGCGCGACAGAAGGATCTGTCCGCGGCGATCGGTGCCGCTGCGCCGGCCGTCGGGGCGTTGTCGGCCAACACCGGTCAGGTTCTCGACATGGTGGCCAACGTCGACCGGCTCACCGAACTCATCGGGCAGTTCCCCTCCATCAAGGGCACCGACAGCCGTAGCACCATCGCCGACATGAACAAGCTGTCCTACTGGTTCAACGCGGCGTCACTGAACCCGAACGCCAACATGAACGCGGTGAATTCGATCCTGGCGCCGCTGATCAAGGCCTCGAGTTCGACCTCCGCACACGCGAACATCGACATCGAGGCAATCGCCCTTGGGGTTGTCGACGACCCCAACCACAAGGCCGACCC
>NZ_JSYC01000113.1:0-11497 GCF_054823965.1 Gordonia sp. GN26
TCGCTTACGCTCCTCGCACCTCGGGCAGCGCGCCGGGTCTCAGTAGACGTCGCGCACGTACCGCTTGTCGGCGGCCAGGGCCTTGACGTAGGCCTCGGCGCTCGCGGGGGAGCGACGACCATACTGCGCGACAATTCCTTTCAGGGTCGCGTCGACGTCCTTGGCCATCCGGGTGGCGTCACCGCACACGTAGACGTGGGCGCCGTCGTGCAGCCACTGGTACAGCTCTTCGCCGTGTTCCACCATGCGGTCCTGGACGTAGATCTTGCGGTCCTGGTCGCGGGAGAAGGCGACGTCGAGGCGGGTCAGGAGCCCGTCACCGAGCATCGTCGTCAGCTCGTCGCGATAGTAGAAGTCGGTGGCCGAATACTGTTCGCCGAAGAACAGCCAGTTCTTGCCGTTGTGGCCCAACGCTTCCCGTTCGCGGAGGAAACCGCGGAACGGGGCGATGCCGGTGCCGGGGCCGATCATGATCATCGGGGTGTCGGGATCGGCGGGCGGGCGGAAGTGTGTGGTCGAGGTGACGAAGACGCCGACCTCGGTGTCCTCGGCGTGGTCTGCGAGGAAGGTCGAGCACACGCCGCCGCGCTGGACGCCGCATCGGTTGTAGCGCACCGCGTTCACGGTCAGCTGCACCTCCTCGGGGCTCTCCAGCGGGCTCGATGAGATCGAATACGACCGCGGGGCCAGCGGTTTGAGGGCCTGGAGCCATTCGTCGACGTCGGCGTGGATCGGGTGCTCGGCGAGGACATCCACCGATTGCCGACCCCAGGACCAGTCGTTGAACACAGACTTGTTGCCCGCCGTCACCAGGGATTTCAGGTCGTCGGAACCCGAACGCTCACCGATGAATCGGACGAGGTCGGGTGTGACCCGCGCGAACTCGAGCCGTTCGCGCAGCGCCTGGTGCAGGGGCATGTCGTCGCCGCCGACCGTCACCGTGCGTCCGCCGTCGAGTCCGGTGCGGTCGAGGAACTCCTCGATGAGGGTCGGATTGTTCAACGGCCACACGCCGAGCGCATCGCCGGCCTGGTAGGTCAGAGTGTCCGCGGGCAGCCGGAACCCGAAGTTGCGCACGTCCTTCTGCGAGCCTTCGGCGTTCAGCTTCACATTGCGCACCAGCGAGGTGACCAGCGGCTTCTTGCGGGAGTAGGCGGGCGCGGTGCGTACCGACGGGGCGGCTGCGGAGTCGGCGGGCTCGCTGACCACGGTGACCCGATCGTCGGTCACGCCGGAAATCGGCGCGCGGTTACCGATGCTTATCGCGCGGATCACGTCGTTGAGCCAGCCCCCGGCCGTCTCCTCGAAGTCGGGTTCGCAATCGACCCGGTCGACTATCCGACGACCGCCGAGCTGCCCGATCCGTTCGTCGAGTTTGCGTCCGTGGCCGCAGAAGTCGTCGTAGTTCGAATCGCCGAGGGCGAGCACCGCGTAGTCGACTCCGGAGAGATCGGGTGCCTCGGCGCCGTTCAGCGCGTCCCAGAACGCCGAACCGTTGTCCGGCGGATCGCCGTCGCCGGTGGTGGACGTGACGAACAGTGCGGTACCTCGCAGGTCGCCGACCTCGACCTCGTCCATCGACTTCGCGTCGACCCGGAGACCGTTCGCCTTCATCCGCTCGGCGGTCTCGGTGGCCAGTTCCTCCGCGTTGCCCATCTGGGACGCCCACAGCACGGTGATCGTGCTGGTCGAAGCATCGGACTCCGACGACGGCGCAGGTGGCGTCGCGGCATCGGCGCGCGAGTACATTCCGGCCAGCAGACCCGACGCCCACAGTCGGACCTCCGCGCGCAGCGGTGCGTCGGCCGGGATCGTGGGAACACCGGAAGGGGTTCCCGAAACACCAGCAGCCGAGACACCCGCGGCCAACCCTGCCAGATACAGCTGCTCCGCCGGGGACGGCTCCGGCACGCCGACCTCCGAAACACCCAGTGCGACAGCCAACTCGGAAGAGTGAGTGTCCGGCAACGTAACAGCCGGCGCCCCGGGGACCTTGGTCAATGTCACGGCGCACACCTTGAGTTCCGGCTGCTGGGACAGCGGGTCCACCGCGTCCGACGTCACGGCGTTGATGGAGAGGTGCTCGCCGAAGACGTCGTTCCAGTGGAACGGCACGAAGCAGTTGCCGGGGCGTACCCGGTCGGAGATCTTGGCGGGCAACACCGCTCGCCCGCGACGGGAGGCCACCTCGACCTTGTCCTTCGCGCCGATGCCCAACCGCTCGGCATCCTCGGGATGGAGTTCGACGAACGGCTCGGGGTTGAGTTTGTTCAGCTTGGCGACCCGGCCGGTCTTGGTCATCGTGTGCCACTGATGCGGCAACCGACCGGTGTTGAGCAGGAACGGATAGTCGTCATCCGGCAACTCATCGGCGTCGAGGTGGGGCCGTGCGAAGAATTGTGCGCGGCGCGTGGGTGTGGCGAACGCCAGCCGAGGCACGGTCCCGTCCTCGAGGCGGTGCAGGGTCTGACTCCGGCCGTCGTTCAGGTACCGAATCGGGTTACGAGCACCGTCGGCAAGAAGGTCGGCCCCGTCGGACGACGGCGGGCACGGCCACTGCATCGGGGTTCGGCGCAGTCCGTCGTACGTGACGCCCCGCAGGTCGTAACCGGTGTTCGGATTGTCGAACTGCTTGATCTCGTCGAAGATCTCCTCGGCGCTCGAGTAGGTGAACGCGTCCGCGTACCCCATCTCGGATGCGATGCGCGCGATGATCTCCCAGTCCGGGATCGCCTGTCCGGGGGCGCCGAGAGCGGGTTCGAACAGGGTGAGGTTGCGCTCCGAATTCACCATGATCCCGGTCGATTCCGACCACAGCGCGGCCGGTAGCACGACGTCGGCGTACTGGTTGGTCTCGGTCTCGACGAAGGCGTCCTGGGTGACGACAAGATCGGCGCGTTCGAGACCTTCGATGACGGTCTTGCGATTACCCACCGAGGCAACGGGATTGGTGCAGATGATCCAGCAGGCCTTGATGTCGCCGTCGGCCATCTTGCGGAACATGTCGACGGTGCCACCGCCGACGTCGGTGCGCAGCGTGCCGGGCGGGATGCCCCACGCGGTCTCCACGAACGTGCGGTCCGCCTCGGACAGCACCGAACGCTGGCCCGGCAATCCCGGTCCCATGTAACCCATCTCGCGGCCGCCCATCGCATTCGGTTGGCCGGTCAGCGAGAACGGTCCGCTACCGAGACGGCAGATGGCACCCGTGGCGAGATGCAGATTCACGAGCGCGTTGGTGTTCCAGGTGCCGTGCGTCGACTGGTTGAGACCCATTGTCCAGCAGCTCATCCAGTTACCGGCCTCGCCGATCATCGTCGCCGCGGCGCGCAGGTCGTCTGCGGCGATGCCGGTGATGGATTCGACGACCTCCGGCGGATACTGCGCCGCGAACTCCGGCATCTGCTCGAAACCGTCGGTGAACGACGCGATGAACTCGTCGTCGGTGTGCCCGGCGGTGATCAGCAGGTGCAGCAGACCGTTCAGGAAGGCGAGGTCGGTGCCGGACTCGATCTGTAGGAACAGGTCGGCCTTGTCCGCGGTCGCGGTGCGTCGCGGGTCGACCACGATCAGCTTGGCGCCCGCCTTGACCCGGTCCATCATCCGCAGGAAGAGGATGGGGTGGCAGTCGGCCATGTTCGATCCTATGACCAGGAAGACGTCGGCGTGGTCGAAGTCCTGGTACGACCCGGGCGGACCGTCGGAACCCAGGGAGAGCTTGTATCCCGTGCCGGCGCTGGCCATGCACAACCGCGAGTTCGACTCGATCTGGTTGGTGCCGATGAAACCCTTGGCCAGTTTGTTCGACAGGTACTGCGCCTCGAGGGACATCTGGCCGGAGACGTAGAGCGCCACGGCATCGGGGCCGTGCTCGTCGACGATGGCCCGCAGCCTTCGCGCCGTGTCGGTGATGACGGTGTCGAGATCGCCGCGACGCAACCGGCCGCCCCGGTCGTCACGGACGAGGGGAGCGTCGAGCCGGCCGCCGGAGGCGAGCATGTCGGCGGTGGTCGACCCCTTGGTGCACAGCCGTCCGAAATTCGTGGGGTGGTCGGCGCGCCCGACGGTCTTGGTGAGGCCGCCGGACTCGTCGAGCCGCATCTCCATGCCACAGCCGACGCCGCAGTAGGCGCACAGCGACATCACCGACCGCGACATGGCCGATGGGGGCATGACGGGGTGCGTGGTGGGGGAGGCGGTCACGTTCTCCAGCGTCTAAGTCGGATGTTTCGCAACCCGAAGGCCGGCGTTACGCGGCTATCAACTTGATCTCACAGTCGATTGCCGGTGGTGTGAAGGAAGAGAAAACGGCAGGTCGCGAGCAATTCCGAGACCGGATGGTTCCGTTTGCGGCGTTGCTCAGGCGGATCTCAGCCGAGGTGGATAAGACTGTATGCCATGCGCATCCTCGTGGTAGACGACGACCGGGCGGTCCGGGAGTCGTTGCGACGGTCGCTCACCTTCAACGGATACAGCGTCGAGACCGCGGGCGACGGCATCGAGGCACTCGAGAAGATCCTCGCCGATCGTCCCGACGTCGTCATCCTCGACGTCATGATGCCGCGCCTCGACGGCCTCGAGGTGTGCCGCCGACTCCGTTCCGCCGGTGACGACCTGCCGATCCTGGTCCTGACCGCCCGTGACTCCGTCTCCGAGCGTGTCTCGGGACTCGACGCCGGCGCCGACGACTACCTGCCCAAACCGTTCGCGCTCGAAGAGCTGCTGGCACGGCTGCGGGCGTTGTTGCGGCGGGCCGCCCCCGACGACGACGCGGACTCGGAGACGCTCACCTTCGCCGACCTCTCCCTCGATCCGGTGACGCGCGACGTCACCCGCGGCGAGCGGTCGATCAGCCTCACCCGCACCGAGTTCGCGCTGCTCGAGATGCTGATGGCCAATCCGCGCCGCGTGCTGTCCCGCAGCCGCATCCTCGAAGAGGTGTGGGGATACGACTTCCCGACCTCGGGCAACGCCCTCGAGGTCTACGTCGGCTACCTGCGTCGCAAGACCGAGGCCGACGGGGAGTCGCGACTCATCCACACCGTGCGCGGCGTCGGATACGTGCTCCGGGAGACCCCGCCCTAGTGGCGTCGTTCTCGCGCTTGCGCGGTCAGCTCACGCGCGTACTCACCGGCGGCTCCGGAGCTTCCGGGGAGAAGGAGATGCGGGCGCCGATGCCGCTGACGCGGGCGGTGTCCCTACGTTCACGCGTCACCATCCTGTCGGCGACGGTCGTGCTGGTGTCGGTCAGTCTGATGGCCGCGGCCGCCTACTTTGTCGTGTACCGGGCGATGTACAACGAGGTCGACCAGCAGCTGGAGAGTCGTGCCGACGGCATGGCCGCCCTCGCGCGTGCGGGTGTGCTCCGCAGCCAGCCCGAGCAGCTGGTCGCGGGAACCGTGTTCTCCACCAACATCTCGGTCGCGTTGGTGACGCCGAGCGGCCAGACATATCTGATCGGGCAGGTCCCGTTCGAGGACCCCGAACGTGAGATCATCCGCGCCCCACTGGTTCCCGGCACGAATCCGCAGAGTCTGCGCACCACCCGCAATCAGCGGGTGCTGACACGCAAACTCGACGACGGCAACACCCTCGTCCTGGCGCAGAGTCTGATCCAGACCGACCGCGTGCTCAAACGCCTGGCGTGGGTGCTGCTCGTGGTCGGTTGCGGCGGAGTGGCTTTGGCGGCTCTGGCCGGTACGACGGTCGGACGGGCGGGGCTGAGACCGGTGGCCCGGCTCAACCGGGCCGTCGAACGGGTCGCGCGAACGAACGACCTGACCCCCATCCCGGTGACCGGCAACGACGAATTGGCCAACCTCACCGCGAGTTTCAACGCGATGCTCCGGGCACTCGCCGAATCCCGGGACCGGCAGGCGCGGCTCGTCGCCGACGCCGGGCACGAACTGCGAACCCCGTTGACCTCTTTGCGTACCAACCTCGAACTGCTGATCGCGGCGAGCCGGCCGGGCGCACCGGCCGTGCCCGAACAGGACATGGTCGACCTGCGTGCCGACGTGATGGCCCAGATCGAGGAATTGTCGACGCTGGTCGGCGATCTCGTCGACCTGGCCCGGGAGGACGCGCCCGAGGTGGTCTACGAGGAGGTCGATCTCGCCGAGATCGTCGAGCAGGCCCTCGAGCGTGTTCGACGCCGCCGCAACGACGTCGAGTTCGAACTCGACGTGGCGCCCTGGTACATCTTCGGCGAACAACACGGACTGTCCCGAGCGGTGCTGAATGTGCTGGACAACGCGGCGAAGTGGAGTCCGCCGGGCACCTCGGTGGCCGTCGCGCTGACACAGACGGGGATGTCCACCGCGCAACTGACCGTCGCCGACTCCGGTCCCGGAATCCCCGAGGAGGACCGCGGTCTCGTCTTCGAACGCTTCTATCGTTCGACGCAGTCGCGGTCGATGCCGGGTTCCGGTCTGGGACTGGCGATCGTGCGGCAGGTCGTCGAACGTCACGGGGGGACGGTCGTCGCCGACACCTCGCCGCTCGGCGGCGCACTCATCCGGATGACTCTGCCGGGTAGGGCAACTCCCGCGGAACCATCTCCGCAAGTGATTCGTCAGTAAGGGTGAAGCGCCGTACATCGGCGGGTCACGACGGCCGTCGTCCACATCACCGACAGCTGTGTGGTTACCCGGTGTGACCTGCTGATCGATCCCCTAGGGTTGACCGAAGGCGCTGCACGGAAACGAAGCGTGCCGGCACGGTGCCGGTCAGACGACGAGGAAGAGACACAGATGACGACTGGCGGTTCCCAAGGTGGCGGTCCGTACGGAGGTGGCCGGCCGGGGCAGCACGAGGCGGGCCAGCAGGCCCACCAGGGCCCGGCCTCGGGAGCGTTCCCCGCGCAGGGCGGCCAGCCCGGTTACGGCGGCAACAACGCGCCCACGTCGGTGTACGGCAACCCGGGAACCAGCCCTCTTCCGTCGCAGGGCCCCTACGGCGGCCCCGGCGCGGGCGCCTACTCGCAGCCCGGTCCGGCCCCCTTCGGACCGCAGTCGGGTGCGCGGCCCGCGTTCGGCGGCCCCGGCGGCGAACTGCCGCCGCAGAGCCCGAAGAAGGGCGGCGGCGGACGCCTGGCCGCACTCGGCGCGGGCGCTCTGGTGGTCGCCCTGGTCGCCGGCGGTGCGGGCGGGGCGATCGGCTACACGCTGGCCGACGGCTCCGACGGGTCGTCGATCAGCACGAGCAGTGGTCCGCTCGGCGGCGACCCCAACGCGAACGGCAACAACAAGCCCGTCGAGGCCCCGGCGGGCTCGGTCCAGGAGGTGGCCTCCCGGGTGCTCCCGTCGGTCGTCTCCATCGAGGTCGCCTCGGCCGGCGCCATGGGTTCGGGATCAGGTGTCGTCCTCAGCGAAGACGGCGTCATCATGACCAACAACCACGTCGTGAGCGCCGGTGGCAATGGCCCCGCTGCCAAGGTCGCGGTCAACTTCTCCGACGGTTCGCGCGCATCGGCCCGAGTGCTCGGCGCCGACCCGATCTCCGACATCGCCGTCATCAAGGTCGACCGGAACGATCTGACCCCGGTCACGGTCGGCAACTCGAACAACCTGGCGGTCGGGCAGGACGTCATCGCCATCGGCTCGCCCCTCGGACTCGCCGGAACGGTCACCACGGGCATCATCAGTGCCCTCAACCGACCGGTCCTGACCTCCCGTGATCCCGGCACCAACACCACCTCGGTGATCGACGCCATCCAGACCGACGCCGCGATCAACCCCGGTAACTCGGGCGGTGCGCTGGTGAACGCCAGGGGAGCGCTGATCGGTATCAACACCGCCATCGCCACCCTCGGTGGAGGCGAGCAACAGGCCGGTGGCAGCATCGGACTCGGGTTCGCGATCCCCATCGACCAGGCGATCCGCGTGGCCAAGGAGCTCGAGTCCACGGGCAAGGCCAGGCACGCCAACATCGGTGTGTCCGTTCGCCCGAGCGGTGACTCCGACGCGCCCGGCGCCGTCGTCACCGATGTGACGCCGGGCGGACCTGCGGCGGGCGCGGGTATCCCGAGGAACGCGGTCATCACCAAGGTCGACGACCGTCCGATCGCGTCGGGAGACGCGCTGGTGGCGGCCATCCGGTCACATGCACCGGGGGACACGGTCACGGTGACCTACACCGACGGCGGGAACAGCAAGACCGCACAGGTCAAGCTGGGCACGCTCGAGGTGAAGTGACACGCGGCGCCACCGCCGCGACCAAGCACAACCACACAGCCCCGCACGACCGTCCCTCGGACGGTCCGAGACGAAAGAGAAAGGGCCTGCCATGTCTGACGCCGGATCCACCGTTCCCGGAAGCACCGCCGTCTCCGGCGACACCGTAGAAGAAGGGCAGTCACTGGACGTCCGACTCGCGGGTGATCGGGGTCAGGTCGATCCGGCCGATGTGGTCGCCGCCGACGCCGCAGCGCGCGAGTTCGTCGCGCGCCACGAGCAGGCCGCGCACCGCCCGCAGGGCGAGGAGATCGGCCGGGCCCTGGTCGTCGTCGTCGACGATGAGGCCGCACACGGTGAGGACCAGCGCCTGCTCGGCCCGCTCGTCGGTGAACTCCTCGCGGAGGCGGGATTCCATGTGGACGCCGCCGTCGTCGTCTCCGGCGACGAGGTGGAGATCCGGAACGCTCTGAACACCGCCGTGATCGGTGGCGTCGATCTGGTGGTGTCGGTGGGCGGCGTGGGCGTCGGCGCCCGGGACGTGACCCCGGAGGCCACCGAACCGCTGCTCGACCGCCGGCTTCGCGGCATCGAGGAAGCGATCCGTAGTTCCGGACTCGCCGCCGGAGCCACCGACGGTGGACTTTCGCGCGGGCTGGCCGGAATCTCCGGGCAGACCCTGGTCGTCAATTTGGCCAATTCCCGCGCCGCGGTGCGCGACGGAATGGCGACGGCCGCGCCTCTCGCGAAGTATGTGATCGAGTCGATCAGCGAGTTCTGAGTGCCTGCGGCGTCGCGCGGCGGGAAAGCAAGAGCAGCGCTGGGGATCTCGGCGCCGACAAGGACGATCGACCGACTGGAAATAGGACGTTCTCTGCGATGACGGGTGACCGAGGCGACGCCGAAAAACCTTCGATGAGCAGCAGCGATGACGCCGCTGCACGTCGCGCTGCCCGGCGCGCGAAGCTCGATTCCGTCTTCGGGGACGACCTGCCGGAGATCACCAAGGATGAGTGTGGCGAAGATCACCAAGGCCACTCTCAGGATTGGTTCGAGGCCCAGCGTCCGCCTCATTACGAGTGAAATGCGAGAACCCGCACATAGCCGCATCAGGGTGTTTATCTGTCGTTAACTTTGCTCCGGCGATAGATCGCGTATTCGACATTTGTGATGGTGCGAGGCAGCTTTGTGACACGGCTGAGTCCAGCTGTTGCCCGTTCTGAGACCGCTCCGATAACGTTCGCGACGACAACGCTCGGCGCCCCAGTGTCGGGGGCTGAGGGAAGTCCTGCGATCTGTCGCGAAGGACAACGCAGCAGTGACCAGGAAATCGATGGATTCTTAACGTCCGCTAAGACATGCGTAAGAGCGTGCTTAGTGGTTACTGTGTGGAAGCCCATCGACGTCGAGGGTCATGACTTGCGGATGTGAATGCATTCCGCGGGGTAACAGCCGAATCCTGTGAGAGGGAACGAATGAGCAAGTTCAGCAAGCTTGGGCTGCGCCGCGCCGCGGGCGCCGTCGCGATCGCCTCGGCCGCGGTCGTGGGCCTGGCCGGCATGGGCGCCGGTGATGCGGCAGCAGGAAAGCTGGCCAACGGATACAAGAAGGCCGCAGGCATCGAAGGCGAGTCCATCCAGACGTGGCGCACCGGTGAGTTCGCACTCCCGGCCCCGTCGGTCGCGAACAACGGTTCGGGCCGCTCCGCTGTCCTCTCCGGTGTGTACCAGGCCAAGGCCAGCGAGGGTGTCTCCGGCAACCTCGCCGTCAAGCTGCTCGTCGGCTGCCAGGTCGACATCACCGGCCTGTCCGGCGGACTGGGTGCCGGAATTTCTCTGACCGGAGTCGACGCCACCGGTTCCCTCAGCATCCCGCTGTCCCCGGGCCAGGTCGCCATCGTCGACGTCACCGACAAGGATCTCGCCGACAACGGTCAGGCCGCGATCCAGCTGTCGCAGTTCGAGGTCTCGGTCCAGCAGTGCGGTGGCTACGCCTCCGCGCGCACCATCACCAAGGTGATCGGCGCCAAGGGCTACAGCACCGACGACGGCAAGGTCAGCGGTGAAGGCTCCCTCATCCAGTCCACCCTGTACGGCCAGCCCTTCAGCCTCAACTGACTCTGGCGCAGATAACTAGCACTTCCTGACTTATCTGCCCAGCGCAGATTGATATTCCACGAAGGGGAATCATGAAGAAGAACATCACGCGTCGCGTGGTTGCGGCTGCCGGTCTCACCGGCGCCGTCGCGATGGGGCTGACCAGCTTGGCTGCTGGTGGCGCCACCGCAGGTCCGCTGCCGGGCGGCACCGTCACCCGCACCCTGGTCGACGGCACCCCCGTCACCGTCCAGCTCTTCGACGAGTTCGTCAACGTCCAGCGTGCCGTCACCAACGTCCAGACCAGCCGTGAGGTGTGGGTCTCGGGCAAGGTCAAGGTCACCGTCGGTGGCAAGGCCGAGGGCGGCTCGGTCAACGCCGGTTACCTGGTCGGCTGCCAGGTCAACTTCGGCGCCAGCGCGGAGGGTGGCGCCGGCGTCAGCCAGGACTTCGGTGGTGATCCGGCACCGTCGGCCGAGGCAGGCGCGGGCTTCACGCTCGGGCCGGGCCAGGCCAGCTACTTCCCGATCATCGAGACCACCTCGGGCACTGACACCGCGTACAGCGACTACAAGGTCAACTCGTACTCGTTCAAGGGCAAGTCCGGCGGCGTCGTCTACAGCCAGGAGAAGTTCGGCATGGACGGCTGCGCGGGCTACGCCTCGGCGAAGGCCAAGATCAAGGTGACCGTCAGCACCGACGCCGTGAAGGGTGTCATCACTCTGTACGGCAAGCCGTTCAGCATCGGCTGATCGACTCGCTGACACAGCAATTCCACCGCGGGGTGGGAATCCGATTTCGGATTCCCACCCCGCGGTGTTTGTGTGAGCCAGAAGCTCGAGGATGTTCGTCGTCGGAGCGTTGCTGCGCCGCTGGACCTCAGATCCGACACAGAGACCTCGGCCGAAGTCTGCCAGTCAGGAATAATCAGTTGGTCGCGTAGGGCCACTGGGGCATCCTCAACGCACTCAAGGGGATCAGAGCATGCGCATCGCTTACGGACCCGACGTCGGCGAATCGGATTGTGCGAGGGGCTGACTGGGACCCACGGTCCGACCCCACCTGAAAGAGCCTCTCCGCCACGACCTTCCGCATCTACTGGACCAACGACAGAGCCCCCGCCTCGATGATGAGGCAGGGGCTCTGTCGGTGTGAGGGTCAGCGCGAGTGGCGTCCCGGAGCGTCCGGGCCGTCACCCGGGAACTGCTCGCCCGGGTACTGCTCGCC
>NZ_JSYC01000114.1:0-36128 GCF_054823965.1 Gordonia sp. GN26
ATCGCTCCTCGCACCTCAGGGAGCGGTGGGAGTCCCCGCTCGTCGAGTAGCGGAGGGGCGTGTGACGAGGAGACCGGTACGGAGGTCTAGGGCCGCAGCGCGGCGAGCACCTCGTCGTGCAGGAGTCCGTTGGTCGCGACGGCACTGCCGCCGGCCGGGCCGGGGGTTCCGTCGAGTGCGGTGAACCGGCCGCCGGCCTCGCGGACCAGGATGTCGAGGGGTGCGAGGTCCCAGAGGGAGACCTCGGGTTCGGCGGCGATGTCGACCGCGCCCTCGGCGACGAGGCAGTAGTTGAAGAAGTCGCCGTAGCCGCGGACGCGCCAGACCTGGTCGGTGAGATCGACGAAGCGGTCGCGGATGCCGCGGTCGGCCCAGCCGGAGAGGCTCGAGAAGGCCAGGCTCGACGACGACAGGTCGCCGACCCCCGACACCGAGAGCTCACGGGCGTCCTCGCCGTCGAAACAGGTGTGGGCGCCGAGACCGCCGGCGGCCCACCAGCGTCGGCGCAGCGCGGGTGCGGACACCACGCCGACCGTCGGCACACCGTCGACGAGCAGTGCGATCAGCGTGGCCCAGACCGGGACGCCGCGCACGAAGTTCTTGGTGCCGTCGATGGGGTCGATGACCCATTGACGACCGGACAGGGCGGCGTCGCCACCGAACTCCTCACCGAGAACCATGTCGGCGGGCCGGCGGGCGGCGAGCCGTTCGCGGATGAGGGTCTCGCAGGCGAGGTCGGCGTCGGAGACGGGCGTGAGGTCGGGTTTGTCGTCGACGCGGAGGTCGACCGCCCCGAACCGGTCCATGGTCAGCGCATCGGCGGAATCGGCGAGCGACAGCGCGAGTTCGAGGTCGTCGTCGAAGCTCTGAGAGGTGCTTGGGTTCTTCGGACCGGAGTCGGCGGACATGCCCGGTAGGGTAGCCCTCATGCTGCTCACCGTGACGTTCACCCTGTTGCTGGCCGCACTGGTGGTGGTGCTGGTCATGCAGTGGCAGCGGGGACGCAACCCGCGGGCCATGTCCGCCGGGAAGGCCTCGCAATATGTGCAGGGAATGCTGACGATCGTCGGTGTCTCCGACAACCAGTCCGATCCGCAGAGCGCCACGGACAAGAACGGTCAGCGCTTCTACACCATCACCGGGACCATCGTCGGGCCCGAGACCAACCCGACCGAGGTGTACGGAACGCTCGTGCTCGGGCCGGATGATCCGTGGCCGCAGGTCGGCGACGACCTGCCGGTGATCTACAAGCCGCACAAGGCCGTCACGTCCTGGCAGTTCGGCGTCCTGCCCGATCCGCAGCCGCCCATGGGGCCTGACGCTGTCTGACCCGGCCCGCGTCGGTACTCTGGATGATTGTGCATCCCGACGTAACCGCAGACCTCGAATCCCTCGACGCCACCTTGACCACCGTGGAAAAGGTGCTCGACCTCGAGGAGCTCCGTCGTCGAATCGACGAGTTGGAGATGCAGGCCTCGGATCCCGACCTGTGGAACGACCAGGACCACGCACAGAAGGTCACCAGCGAGCTGTCGCACGCGCAGTCCGAACTCCGCAAGGTCTCCGAGCTGCGTCAGCGCCTCGAGGACCTGCCCGTGCACTACGAGCTCGCCGACGCCGAAGAGGGCGAGGACAAGGCCGCGGCCCTGGCCGATGCCGACGAGGAGCGGGCCGGCCTGCGCGCCGACATCGAGGCCATGGAGGTCAAGACGATGCTCGCGGGTGAGTACGACTCCCGCGAGGCCGTGGTCAACATCCGTTCCGGTGCCGGTGGCGTCGACGCCGCAGACTGGGCGCAGATGCTGATGCGCATGTACATCCGCTGGGCCGAGCGGAAGGGCTACGGCGTCGAGGTCTACGACACCTCCTACGCCGAAGAGGCCGGCCTCAAGTCCGCGACCTTCGCCGTCAAGGCGCCCTACATGTACGGCACCCTCTCGGTGGAGCAGGGCACCCACCGCCTCGTGCGGATCAGCCCGTTCGACAACCAGAGCCGCCGCCAGACCTCGTTCGCCGAGGTCGAGGTGCTGCCGGTGGTCGAGACCACCGACCACATCGACGTCGACGAGAACGACATCAAGGTCGACGTCTACCGCTCGTCGGGCCCCGGCGGCCAGTCGGTCAACACCACCGACTCCGCCGTGCGCCTGACCCACATCCCGACCGGCATTGTCGTGACCTGTCAGAACGAGAAGAGCCAGCTGCAGAACAAGGCGTCGGCCATGCGCGTGCTGCAGGCCAAGCTCCTCGAGCGCAAGCGCCAGGAGGAGCGCGCCGAACTCGACGCGCTCAAGGGCGACGGCGGCTCGAGCTGGGGCAACCAGATGCGGTCCTACGTGCTGCACCCGTACCAGATGGTCAAGGACCTGCGGACGGGCGTGGAGGACAACAACCCCACCGCGGTGCTCGACGGCGAGCTCGACAAGTTCATCGAGGCCGGCATCCGCTGGCGGATGGCGTCTGCCGAAGCGTGACCGTGACCTCGGGAGCCGAGTTGCTGGCCGCTGCGCCGTCCCCGACCGAGATCCTCATCGGTCGGGTCTATGTCTGGCTGGCCACGAACGGCCTCGAGATCGTCATCTGGATCCTGGGTGCGGTGCTGCTGGCCCGCGTCATCCGGTGGTTCGCCGGCAAGTACGCCAATCGGGTCGAATCGCGGTTCTCCACCAGTGATCTGATCGTCCAGACCGAGGACGCCAAACATCGTCGGGCGCTCGTCGACGTGGTGGCCTGGACGCTCATCGTGGGCATTGCGATCGTCGTCATCATCCACATCCTGGGCGTCTTCGGCATCCCGCTCAGCGGGCTCACCGGCCCGACCGCGGTGATCGGTGCGGCACTCGGCTTCGGCGCGCAGCGAATCGTGCAGGACATCCTGGCCGGCTTCTTCGTCGTCGCCGAGAAGCAGTACGGCTACGGTGACGTGGTCAACCTGACGGTGACCGGCAACGCGCCGGCGGAGGGGACCGTGGAGGATGTCACCCTCCGCGTGACCAAGCTGCGCACCAGCGAGGGCGAGGTCATCACCGTTCCCAACGGTCAGATCATCAAGGCCACCAACCTGTCGAAGGACTGGGCGCGCGCCGTCGTCGACGTACCCATTCCGGCGGAAGCGGACATCGGTCTGGTCAACGAGACACTCGACCGCGTCGGTCGTGAGTTCTACGCATTGCCGCGCTGGCACGACCTGCTGCTCGACGCGCCGTCCTCCCTCGGTGTGGTCAGCCTCGAGCTCGATTCGATCACCGTGCGCATGGTCACGCGCACCCTGCCGGGCAAGCAGTTCGAGGTGGGTCGCGCACTTCGCGTCCACATCATCCGGGCGTTGGTCCGCGAGGGGATCAACGTGCCGCCGCGCGACATCCAGGCCTCGAGCGGTCCGCCGGCGACCCTGGCCGATCAGGTCGGTCGCGACCGGGACGGGGACGAGTGATGACCGGATCTCAGGAGAATCAGCCCGTTCAGTCGGGGGCGAGCGGCCAGGACGACGGTCGTCGTCGGCGCACCTTCCGGTGGAATCAGCACATCGGTCGGACGTCGATCCGGATCAGCACCGCCATCCTCTTCGTGGTGTTCATTGTCTGCTGCATCCTCTATGGCTACACCTCCCAGCGCTACGGCGTCGTCTCGCCGGAACCGCCGCGTCCTGCGCCGAGGACGTCGCAGGTCGTCGAACCGACCTACGAGCGGCCGCTGCCGTCGACGTACGAGGAATCCACCTCGCAGACGTCGTCGGCGTCGTCGACGACCGGCGAACCCGGGGTCGAGGGTGGGACCGGGACGCCTCTGCCGCCGGGACAGACGGGGTCGCCGTCGGAGTCCACCACGCGTCAGACGATCCCGGGTCTGCCCGGCGTCGAGATCCCGAACTTCGGGGCGCCGACGCCCACCACGCCCGTTCCGACACGCTGACGCCGGGGAACCGCTGGTCAGAGAGTTGTTCGACGCGGCGTGTTGCGCCTGAACGGACTCTCAGGCGGCGTCGTTACACTGGCTCATCGTGATCAAGCTGGAGAACGTCACGATGCAGTACAAGGCATCCTCTCGACCGGCTCTGAAGGATTTGAGCTTCGAGGTCGACAAGGGGGAGTTCGCGTTCCTGATCGGTCCGTCCGGATCGGGTAAGTCGACGTTCTTCCGATTGCTGCTCAAAGAGGACCGGCCCACGAGTGGCGACGTGTACCTCGGTGAGTTCCATGTCAACAAGATGCGGGCCCGTTCGGTTCCGAAACTCCGCCAGTCGATCGGCTGTGTCTTCCAGGACTTCCGGTTGCTGCAGAAGAAGACCGTCGCCGAGAATGTCGCCTTCGCGCTCGAGGTGATCGGCCGACCGAAGTCGACGATCCAGCGCGTGGTGCCCGAGGTGCTCGAGTATGTCGGTCTCGAGGGCAAGCACGACCGCATGCCCAACGAGCTGTCCGGTGGCGAGATGCAACGTGTGGCCATCGCCCGCGCGATCGTCAACCGCCCGCTCGTGCTGCTTGCCGACGAGCCGACCGGAAACCTCGATCCGGAGACCAGCGAGGAGATCGTCGACGTCCTCGACCGCGTCAACCGTCGGGGCACCACGGTGGTCATGGCCACCCACGACCGGCACATCGTCGACGCGATGCGACGCCGCGTCCTCGAATTCGACAACGGGCAGCTCGTGCGCAACGACCCGCAGGGTGTGTACGGAATCGGCTGACGGCTCAGCCCACTCCCGACACACAACAACGACCCCCAAGGACGTCTGAGCAAGCATGCGAGCGAATTTCATCATCAGCGAGGTTCTCAACGGACTGCGCCGCAATGCGACCATGACCATCGCGATGATCATCACCACGGCGATCACGCTGGGTATGTTCGGCGGTGGCCTGTTGGTGATCCAGATGGCCGACAAGAGCCAGAAGATCTTCCTCGACCGGGTGGAGATGGAGTTCTACCTCAATCCCGAAGTCACCGAACGCGATCCGCAGTGTCAGGCCGATCCCTGCGCGCAGTTGCGACGGGGGCTCGAGAACGAGCCCGGCGTCACCTCGGTGACCTACCTCGACAAGGACGAGGCCTACAAGCGTGCGAAGGAGATCTTCGCGAACAACCCGGACCTCGCCGAGAACATCGTCGAGGGCACACTGCCGGCGTCGTTGCGGGTGCGGGTCTCCGACCCGGCCCAGTTCGACGCGGTGCTCACCGAGTACGCGGGCCGAAAAGACCTGGGTGTGGACGCATTCAAGGACGACCGCAAACTGGTGCAACGCATCTTCAGTGTGCTCGACGGGGTGCGCAACGCGACGTTCGCAATCGCCTCGGTGCTCGCGGTCGCGGCGATCTTGTTGATCATCAACACCGTTCAGATCGCGGCGTTCACCAGACGAACCGAAGTGTCGATCATGCGCCTGGTGGGCGCGACGCGGTGGTACACACAGCTGCCGTTCCTCCTGGAGGCGGTGGTGTCCGCCCTTGTCGGTGCGTTGCTCGCGATCGGTGGTCTGCTGCTCGCGAAGAAGTTCTTCTTCGACACCGCGCTGAAGGAGCTCTACGGCGTGAGCTTCTTCGCCCGCATCGAACTGGCGGACGTCTTGTTCGTCGCGCCGTGGTTGATCCTCGGTGGAATCGTGTTGGCGGGCGCGACGGCATATGTCACTCTTCGTGTGTACGTCCGGGAATGAGCGGACCCGCCGCCGGCGTTCCACACACGCTTGACTACGGTCTATTCGACCCTGCCAACCGTCGATCCACGAGGAGGTGAGTGCGCGATGCCCAAGGAAAAGGGACGCAACGTGATTGCCCAGAACCGCAAGGCGCGCCACAACTACGCCATCCTCGACGTCTACGAGGCAGGAATCGCCCTCGTGGGGACCGAGGTGAAGAGCCTGCGCGCGGGTAAGGCGTCACTTGTGGACGCGTTCGCCACGATCGACGACGGCGAGGTGTGGCTGCATGCCCTGCACATCGCCGAGTACGGCCACGGTTCATGGACCAACCACGCGGTCCGACGCAAGCGCAAGCTGCTGATGCATCGTCGGGAGATCGACAATCTGATCGGCAAGATCCGCGACGGAAACCTCACGCTCGTGCCGCTGTCGCTGTACTTCAACGACGGTCGGGTGAAGGTCGAGCTGGCGCTGGCCCGCGGTAAGCAGGCCCACGACAAGCGTCACGACATCGCCAAGCGGACCGCGCAGCGTGAGGTCGAGCGTGAGGTCGGCCGTCGCGTGAAGGGCATGGGCTGACCGACCGGATCGGTCGGATCTCAGGCTGCCTTGTAGAGACGCGTGCCCTCATTCGTGTGCGGGGTCTCGGCGGTCGCCGCCGGCACGCGGCGGTAGGTGCGTTCGTATTGTTCGACGTCGGTACGCCGCAACGGGGGAGTGAGCGGGTCCGACGACACGTACACATCGCTGTCGCGGGTGGCCTCGCTGAGTCGGATCTGCATGCGGAACGCGGTGAGGGCACCTGCGAACAGGACGGCCATCGTGAGTCCGAACATCCACGACGGTGCATCGACGCCACCGGCGAGCGACATCACGAACAGTCCAAGGAACAGGAATCCGAGCAGCATCACCAGGTAAGCGGCGAAGGCGAACGATCTTGGACGGGGTGCGGAGCGCACGACGAACAACCTCCTCGGGTAGCGGGTTCCGATACATAGTGTGTATCGCTACGGCGACTGTAGCGCAACACTCTGTGTAGCGGCTGAGCGTGTCGTGATATTCCTGAAGCACCGGTGCTCGACGGCGCCGGTCCGACTGAGAAGGGTTCCGCGCTTGCCTGCTGACAGCGGTCCGAAGATCATCACGGCTGCGCTGGAGCTGCTGCGCACGAAGGGGCCGTCGGGCGTGACGATCGAGGCCGTCGCCGCCCACTCCGGCGTCGCCCGCACCACCATCTACCGCCGATACCGCAATCGCGACGAGATGCTCACCGCGGCTCTCGTCGCCGTGGGGACGCCACCGGGTCTCGACGACGAGCTGTCGGGGGAGCAACGCCTTCGATGGGTGGTCCGCCACGCGGCGTCGATGGTGTCCGACGGCATCGGCTTCGGCGGGATGGCGGCACTGATCACCGACGCCGATCCCGGCTTCACCGAGATCTTTCGCGCCGTGCTGTCGACGCACCGCGCCGACCTCGCGAGAGTCATCGACGACGGCAAGAGTCGCGGACTCTTTACTTCGACCGTGGACCCGGACACGCTCATCGACAGCATCGTCGGAACACTAGTTGCGGAACGGGCCAGGTCGGGGAGTGTCGGCGACGGCTGGGAGGACCGCGTCGTCGACATGTTCGCGCCGATCGTGCTCGCCCGTGGTTGAGCTCGGTTCTTCCCGATGGTCGAGCTCGGTTCTTCCTGCTGGTTGAGCTCGGTTCTTCTCGCCGGTTGGGCTCCGTTCTTCTCGCCGGTTGAGCTCCGTCGAAACCGGGAATGAAGTCCGCTGTCGGAGTTGTTAGACTGAATTACTCGCTGACTTCGGTCGGCGGGTACCTGTCTCGGGGCTGATCGGTTTCGACTACGTGCGTCGAGGTAGGGGAAGCGTGTCGGTGCAGGCTGGAGACCACCGTATAAGCGTCGCAGCAACCAATTAAGCGCCGATTCCAATCAGCGCGACTACGCCCTCGCTGCCTGATCAGCGACGGCTAGTCTGTCGGCCCGGATTGTGCTCCCGAATCCGGATGCCGGCATCATCTCAGGGAGCTCACCGTCCTCGCCGGTCGCGGGCGAGGTCGGAACATCAAACAGCGACTGGGATCGTCATCTCGGCTTGTTCGCGTGACCGAGAGATCCAAGTAGAGACATAGCGGACTGCACACGGAGAAGCCCTACCAACACGACGGAGGACCCGGGTTCAATTCCCGGCAGCTCCACGGCCAGAGCGCCCCACCTGTTCGCAGGTGGGGCGCTTTGGGTACAGCGGCTTCTACAGGGTCGGTTCGGGAACCGAGCTGACCTCGGCGTTCGAGTGCGGCGTGATTCTGGTGCCGATACCCCGAAGGCCTATCTCAGTAGTAGTGGGCTCGACCGCCCACCGCGCGCCCGGTGGCACCGAGGACCGCGAGGATCACGCCGATCACGGCGACGATGATGCCCAGGGTCCACAGGATCGGGATGCCGAAGATGAATCCGAGAACGAGAAGGATGATTCCGAGGATGATCACCGCGCACACTCCGGAGGTCGCAGTTACTAGGATGCTCGACGCTGCTGCAAGCACCTCTCACGTTACCCCCGTCACACCCGACAATGCGCCGAACGACGACCGACCGTTCCGACGCCGCTCGGTGTCGCCGCGGCTCAGGCCGCGGCCGCGTCGGCCAGCGCGTGCTCACGGTGACGACGTCGCTTGCTGATGACGCCGTGGGTCGGGCTGAACAGGAAGACGAGCAGGAACAGGATTCCCTGCACCAGCACGACCATGCCGCCGGGTGAAGTGTCCTGGTAGTAGGACACGTACAGGCCGATGACGCCGCACAGCGCCGAGGTGGCGGGCGCGATGACCAGCATGCGGGTGAAGCGGTTGGTGAGCATTTGCGCTGTCGCGCCGGGGATGATCAGCATCGCCACCACCAGCACGATGCCGACCACCTGCAGCGCGGTCACGGCGGTCAGGGCCAGCAGGGCTAGGAGCACCGCGCCCAGCAACCTCGGGCTGAGGCCGATGGCGAAGGCGTGGGTGGGGTCGAAAGCATAGAGGGTGAAGTCGCGGCGTTTGAGCAGCAGGATCACCGCGACGATGGCACCGAGTATCGCGATCTGGATCAGGTCCGACGCCGAGACGCCGAGCAGGTTGCCGAAGATGATGTGGTTCAGGTCGGTCTGGCTCGGCGTCACCGAGATGAGGACCAGCCCGAGGGCGAACAGCGACGTGAAGACGATGCCGATCGCGGCGTCCTCCTTCACCCGGCCGCCGTCGCGGACCGCACCGATCATCGCCACCGCGAGGAACCCGAAGACCACCGCGCCGATGGCGAACGGGAATCCGACGATGTAGGCGAGCACGACTCCCGGCAGTACGGCATGGGAGACGGCGTCACCCATCAGCGACCAACCGATCAGCACCAGCCAGCACGACAACAGCGCGCAGACGACCGATGCGATCAGCGTCGCCCACAGTGCCCGGGTCATGAAGGCGTAGGCGAAGGGGTCGAGGAGGTGGTCGACGATGCTCATGACGCCTCCTCCTGGCGGTCGCCGGAAGCCTGCACGGTCCGGTCCAGCGGGTCGAGTCCGAAGGCGCGCACCAGATTGTCGGTGGTGATCACCTCGGTGGGGTCACCCTGCGCGACGACCCGGCGCATCAGCAGGATCGCCTCGTCGGCGAGCGTCGGCAGGACCTGCAGATCGTGCGTGGACACGAGGATCGTCACGCCCGAATCGGCGAGTTCGCGCAGCAACGCGGTGATGGTGGCCTCGGTGCGTTTGTCGACGCCGGCGAACGGCTCGTCGAGCAGCAGGATCGAGGCCTCCTGCGCGATGCCGCGGGCCACGAAGGCTCGCTTGCGCTGGCCGCCGGAGAGCTGCCCGATCTGACGGTCGGCGTAGTCGGTGAGTTCCACGCGCGCGAGTGCTTTGTCGACGGCGTCGTGGTCGGCGCGCTTGGGTCGGCGGGTGAAGCCGAGATGGCCGTAGCGGCCGGTCATCACGACGTCGCGCACCGAGAGCGGGAACGACCAGTCGATGTCCTCGGACTGCGGGACGTACCCGACGAGGCCGGACTTGCGCGCGGCGGCTGGGGATCTGCCGGCGAGTGTGACCGAGCCGGTGGTCGGGGTGACCGACCCGACGATGGTCTTGAACAGCGTCGACTTGCCCGATCCGTTCATGCCGACGAGCGCGCAGATGCGGCCCGTCGGCACGCGCACCGAGGCGTGGTCGAGCGCGAGGATGCGGCCGTAGCGCACCGTCACGTCGTCGACCTCGATGGCATGCGAGGTGATCATCGGTTGTCTCCCGTCAGTCCCGACACGATGGTCCGGGCGTCGTGGCGGATCAGGTCGAGGTACGTGGGCACCGGGCCGTCGGCCTCGGAGAGGGAGTCGACGTACAGCGTGCCGCCGAAGCGGGCGTCGGTTGCGCCGACGACCTGCTGCATCGCCGCGTCGGAGACCGTCGACTCGCAGAAGACCGCCGGCACCCGGTTCTTGCGGACGAAGTCGATGGCCGCGGCGACCTGCTGCGGGGTGGCCTGCTGTTCGGCGTTGACCGGCCAGATGTAGCGCTCGGCGAGTCCGGCGTCGCGCGCGAGGTAGGAGAAGGCGCCCTCGCAGGTGACCAGCGCGCGTTCGTTGGGCGGCAGGTCGTCGAGTGCCGAGACCAGTTCGGTCTGCACCTGCTGCAGCTGTTTCTTGTACGACGCTCCGTTGGCCGCGAAGATCTCGGCGCCCTCGGGGTCGAGGTCGGTGAACGCCTCGACCAGGTTGTCGACGTAGATGCCGACGTTGACCGGACTCATCCATGCGTGCGGATTCGGTTTGCCCGCATAGGCATCCGAGGCGATGTCGATCGGGTCGATGCCGTCGCTGGCCACCACATGCCGAACGTCGAGTCCGTCGACGAACTGGCCGAACCAGGCCTCGAGATCGAGTCCGTTGTCGACGACGAGTGAGGCCGTCGCGGTGCGTCGCACGTCGCCAGGAGTGGGTTCGTAACCGTGGATCTCCGCGCCCGGCTTGGTGATCGACTCGACCCGCAGGCGATCACCCGCGACATTCGACGCGATGTCGGCGAGCACGGTGAACGTCGTGAGCACGACCTTCTCGTCGGGGAGACGGCTGGACAGAGTGCAGCCCGAGATGACCGTGCACAGGACAGCGATCAGCGCCCCGGCGGACAGCAGTCGACGAGCGCGCACCTTGGGCATGCCGACACTATAGTTTCGGGGAGCCGAACTTTCTACCTCCGGGGGGCCGCAAACCCCGATCCGTACGAAATCCGCCCCCGATAACCACCCTCCTGAACGGGTCCGGCGACATATCGTCGCCGCCCCGGCTGTGGAGGGCGCATCTCAGGGGCGGATCCCGGGGGCGGATCTCGGGGGCGGATTTCACCGGCGGCCGGTCAGATGACGCCCGACTCCCGTAGCTCGGTCAGGTCCTCGGTCGACAGTCCCAGCATCTCGCCGTAGACGGTCTCGTTGTCGTACCCCGGCGTGGGCGGGCCGGCGTTGCGGATGCCGCCGGGCGTCTCGCTGAACTGGGGGACGACGCCGGGTCCGAGGACGGTTCGCCGGGCGCCCTCGTCGTAGTGCTCGGCGATCATGCCGCGCGCCCGCAGATGGGGGTCGGCGACCACCTCGGCGACCGTGTTGACCGGGCCCACAACCACTCCCGCGGCGCTCAGCACCTCGGTGAGTTTTTCGGCGGAGTACTGCGCCGACCATTCGCCGATCATCGCGTCCAGCTCGTCCTGGTTACGACCCCGGGCGGTGTGGTCGGCGAATCGCTCGTCGGTGGCGAGTTCGGGCCGGCCCATCGCCTGGCAGAGGCGGGCGAACACCGAGTCCTGGTTGGCCGCGATGATGACGTGCGTGCCGTCGCTGGTGGGGTAGAGGTTCGACGGCGCGATGCCTTCGAGTCGGGTGCCCGACGGTCCGCGCACCACGCCGCCCGCGTCGTAGTCGGCGATCGCCGATTCCTGCACGGCCACACAGGATTCGATGAGGGAGGTGTCGACGACCTGGCCCTTGCCGGTCACCGTCCGGCGATACAGGGCTGCCAGTGCGCCCTGCGCGGCGAACATGCCGGCGAGGGTGTCGCCGATCGAAAGTGCCAGTCGCGGAGGCAGTTGCCCGGGGTAGCCGTTCAGATACCTTAGGCCGCTTGCTGCTTCGGCGACGGACGCATAGCCGGCGCGTGTCGCATCCGGACCTGTCTGGCCGTAACCGGACACCCGCACGATGACGAGGCCGGGGTTGCGCTCCGACAACACGTCCGGGCCGATGCCGAGACGTTCGAGCGTGCCGGGGCGGAAGTTCTCGACGACGACATCGGCGCGGTCGGCGAGCTCGAGGAAGATCTCTCGGCCGCGGTCGGAGCGCAGGTCGAGGGTGATCGCTTTCTTGTTGCGGGCGTGGACCGTCCAGTAGAAGCGATGGCCGTCGACCTCGGCCTGACCCCAGGTGCGGATCGGATCGGGTTTGCCCGGCGGTTCGATCTTGATGATGTCGGCGCCCATGTCGCCGAGGAGTCGGGCGGCGTGCGGGCCCGCGATCAGGGTGCCCAGCTCGAGCACGGTGACGCCCTCGAGCGGTCCTGCCGGGGCTCCTTCTCGGTTCGGCGCGGCAACGGTGTTGTCGGTCATGGGAGACAGTGTGGCCGGTCACAGGTGCGACGCCAATACGAAGGGTCGGTTTACGGTTGGAACGAATCGAATCTTGCGTTCCATTGTCGCGCATCTCCGGCTATGGTGTGTGTCGTCGAACACATACTGGGGAGGCTTTGAATGGTTGATCACGCATCGGGGACCGGGCTCCTGCCCGACATCCGTCTCGCCGACATGGCGGCGGGCGTCGCATCGCTGCGCAAGGACATCGGGACCGTTCTGCGTGTGCTGCCGGAGATGCTGCCCAAGCCGCCGACCACCAAGATGTCGATCGGCAAGCGCTTCCAGCAGTCCGTCGACAAGTACCCCGACCGCGACTTCCTGCGCTTCGAGGGCTCGTCGATCACCTACCGCGAGGCCAACGCCCGGGCCAACCGTCTCGCCGACTTCCTGACGCGTGAGGGCGTCGGCAAGGGCGATGTGGTGGCGGTGCTGTCGAAGAACCACCCCGACGTCGTGATCGCCATGCTCGGCATCGTCAAGATCGGCGCGATCTGCGGCATGATCAACTTCCACCAGCGCGGCGCAGTGCTCGAGCACAGCCTGGGGCTCCTCGACGCCAAGGTCGTTCTGTACCAGGAGGATCTGGTCGAGGCCCTGGACTCGGTACCGCAGAGTGCGCGTCCGGCAAAGGAATTCACCTTCGAGAAGCTGCCGTCGCTGGTCGCGCCATGCTCGCCGGTCAATCCAAAGGCCACCGAATCCGTCGAGGTCGGCTCGACGGCGATCCTGATCTTCACCTCCGGTACCACCGGATACCCCAAGGCCAGCAAGCTGAGTCACTACCGCTGGCTGGTCGCCATGAACGGCATCGGCGGCCTCGGGATCCGACTGCGCAGCGACGACGTGATGTACACGGCGCTGCCCTTCTACCACAACAACGCGCTCACGATCTCACTGTCGTCGGTGCTCAACTCCGGTGCCTGCCTCGCGATCGGCAAGCAGTTCTCGGCGTCCCGCTTCTTCGACGAGCTCATCGAGAACGACGCCACCGCGTTCAGCTACATCGGCGAGCTGTGCCGGTATCTCCTGGCGCAGCCGCCGAAGCCGACCGACCGCGCGCACCGCGTCCGGCTCGCCGTCGGCAACGGCCTACGCCCCGACATCTGGGACGACTTCACCGGACGTTTCGGCATCGACCGCATCGTCGAGTTGTATGCGGCCAGCGAGGCCAACATCGGCTTCGTCAACGTGTTCGGGCTGTCCAAGACCGCGGGCTTCTCGCCGTTGCCCTACATCGTCGTCGAGTACGACGAGGAAACCGGCGAACCGTTGCGCGGGCCCGATGGCCGGGTGAAGAAGGTCGGCAAGGGCGGCACGGGACTGCTTCTCGCACAGATCAACTCGCGCGTCCCCTTCGACGGTTACACCGATCCGAAGGCCACCGAGAAGAAGATCGTCCGCGACGCCCGCAAGAAGGGCGACCAGTGGTTCAACAGCGGCGACGTCGTCCGCGACCAGGGCTTCCACCACATCGGCTTCGTCGACCGGATCGGTGACACCTTCCGCTGGAAGGGTGAGAACGTCGCCACCACCGAGGTCGAGGCCGTGGTCGACGCACACGACGCCGTCGAGGAGGCCGTCGTCTTCGGTGTGCCGGTGCCTGGTGTCGACGGCAAGGCCGGCATGGCGGCGGTGAGTCTCCACGACGGTCAGGAGTTCGACGCCGCGGGCTTCGCCGCTCACGTCCGGAAGGGACTGCCGAGTTACGCGGTGCCGCTGTTCGTCCGGATCGTCGACCAGCTCGAACACACGTCGACCTTCAAGAACATGCGTACCGAACTGCGCAAGCAGGCCTACTCCGAGACCGGCGACGATCCGATGTACGTGCTCTCGGGCGACACCTACGTCGAGTTCTACCCGGAGTACGTCGAGGAACTGTCCGGAGCCCGGCGACAGGGGTGAGCGGTGGGCCGACGTGGTGGCGGTGTCAGCCGTTCACCACGTCGTAGACCGCCTCGGCCGGCGCAGCCAGGAGCCGGTCCGCCATCTCCTGCTTGAGGTGGGTCAGGCGCGCCTCCTCCTCGGTGGTGCGCTCCGGTTGCCGGGCCAGCGCGATGAACTCATCCGTCACGAACCCCTCGCGGATTTCCAGCCGGACCTTCCGGTCGCGGTAGGACAGCTCGAAGACGTAGCGCTCGAGCGTCGCGCCGCGGTCGTTGCGCTCCAGTGTGGAGTCGATGGTGTAGCGGTTCTCGGTCACCGCGCGGGTGACCATCTCGAAGGTGTCCCGTACACCGGGCCCGGTATGTGCCGTGGCCACGACGATGTCACGACGCTCGACCGAGCCGGGTTCACCGAGTTGGGGCAGAGCTCGCTCGAGGACCTTGAACGCGTGCGCGACGCCGCCCGGGAAGCCGGGACCGTGGTATCGGGTCACGTCATCGATGCTGTAGGAGATCTGGGTTCCCTGATCGGTGACGGTGATCGCGTTCATGCGATTGGACTCCTTCGTGGTGCGCGCCGCCGGGGACCGGAGACGTCAGCCTGCGGAGTTTACTCATGGTGCACAGCGGACAAGCGCTCGCCCACGAAGTCGAGCGCGCTGCGCTGCCACAGGCCGATGTGGTCGAGCATCGCGTGGCCCCCGTCGGGGACGTTGACGAAATGGGCGTCCACGCCCTGCGCCGACAACTCGTCGATGCCCTTGCGGGTGCGCTTGGCGAAGGTGCGTTCGTCGGCGTCGCCGTGGACGGCCACCACGCGGGCGCCCGGCTGGATGTGTCGCCAGTCGGCGTACTGCCACCAGGGGGCGAGGGCGAGTACGCCGATGACCCGGCGGTCGGCGGCGAGCTGCGCGGCGACCCGGCCGCCCATCGAGTGGCCGATCGCGACGACGGGGACGCCGGGGTGGCGACGGCACAACTCGTCGAGCGCGGCGCGCGCCGGGAGCATGGGGCTGCTCTCGTCGCCGTTCCAGCCGTAGACGCGGTACCGCACCTGATGCACCCGCACGGCCCGTCCGTAGCGCAATCGGAGCGACCACGTGAACGGGTACATGCGCAACGCCGAGCCCTGCCACGGACTGAACGGTTTGCGACTGTCGTCGGTGCCGCCGGGCAGCACCAGGACGAGGAGGCCGGCCGGGTCGCGCCGGGTCGCGAACAGTCCGGGCGAGAGCAGTCGCAGGGGACCGGGGTTCAACATGGTTCGGCAGGCCTCCAACGGCACGTCGACGATCGTCTCACCCTAGCGATTCGATTCCGAGGCTAATATGGACCGGTCTGCTGAGCCTCGCCAATTGGTGTCGTCGGACGGGCGAATTCCGATCTTGGTGGCAGAATCGCCGATATGGCACATTCCCGCGCTGGAACATTGGCCCTGCCCGAAGACCTCGTCGACGTGGAGGCACTCGAGCGTGCCTATTACGACAACGTCCCTGATCCGTCGGACCCGTTGCAGCAGGTCGTGTTCGGGACATCCGGCCATCGGGGTTCGAGTTTCGACACCGCATTCAACGAGGCGCATATCCTCGCGACGACGCAGGCCATCGTCGAATACCGGCGCGGTGCGGGAATCACGGGTCCGCTGTTCATCGGTTTCGATACGCACGCTTTGTCGATTCCGGCGTGGCGGACAGCGCTCGAGGTTCTCGCCGCCAACGAGGTGTCGGTGTTCACCGCCGAGGACGACTCATACACCCCGACCCCTGCGGTCAGTCGCGCGATCCTGACGTTCAACAAGGAGAACCCCGGTGTGCTCTCCGACGGCATCGTGGTGACGCCGTCGCACAACCCGCCGCGCGACGGCGGGTTCAAGTACAACCCGCCGACCGGTGGTCCGGCCGACACCACCGTGACCTCGGTCATCGCTGCTCGCGCCAACGACCTGCTCGCGGCGAAGCTCGACGGCGTGAAGCGGATTCCGTTCGAGCGGGCTCGATCCAGTGAGTTCGTCGCGGACTACTCGTTCCTGCAGGACTACATCGAGGGCCTCGGCGACGTCGTCGACATGGCGGCCATCCGCGACGCCGGCATCCACATCGGTGCCGACCCGCTCGGCGGTGCGTCGGTCGGGTACTGGGCCCACCTCGGGCTGCGCTACAACCTCGAACATCTCACCGTCGTCAACCCGACCGTCGACCCGACGTTCTCGTTCATGACGCTCGACACCGACGGCAAGATCCGGATGGACTGCTCGTCGTCGAACGCGATGGCCTCGCTGATCTCCGCGCGCGACTCCTTCGACATCGCGACCGGAAACGACGCCGACTCCGACCGCCACGGGATCGTCACGCCCGACGCCGGTCTGATGAATCCGAACCACTACCTCGCGGTGGCCATCGACTACCTGTTCACCCATCGTCCGCAGTGGTCGGAGCGGGCGGCGGTCGGCAAGACGCTGGTGTCGTCGTCACTCATCGACCGGGTGGTCACCGGGATCGGCCGGCCGCTGATGGAGGTCCCCGTCGGTTTCAAGTGGTTCGTCGACGGACTGCTCTCGGGACGCGTAGCGTTCGGCGGTGAGGAGAGTGCCGGGGCGTCGTTCCTGATGTTCGACGGCACGCCGTGGTCGACCGACAAGGACGGCATCATCATGGCGCTGCTCGCCTCGGAGATCCTGGCCGTCACCGGCAAGACGCCGTCACAGCGGTACGCCGAACTCGCCGAGCAGTACGGCGAGACCTCCTACGCCCGGATCGACGCGCCTGCGTCGCGCGAGCAGAAGGCGGTGTTGTCGAAGCTGTCGCCGGAGCAGGTGAAGGCCACCGAACTCGCCGGAGAACCGATCTCCGCGATCATGACAACCGCACCTGGCAACGGGGCGGCGATCGGCGGCCTGAAGGTCACCACCGAGAACGCGTGGTTCGCCGCGCGGCCGTCCGGAACGGAGGACGTCTACAAGATATACGCCGAATCCTTCAAGGGCCCTGAGCATCTCGCGCAGGTGCAGAAGGAGGCGCAGCAGGTCGTCGACACCGCGCTCGGGAGCTGATCAGCCGCCCGCGGGGATGCCGATCGCCAGGCCCACCAGATAGGTGGCGCCGGCGGCGATCACGCCGAAACACAGCTGACGCAGCGCGCCCCGGGCGATCGGGTGGCGGGTGACGTACGCGGCGACGCCGCCCGCGATGAGGAGTCCTACGGCGCCGACCGACAGGCCGAGGAGCAGCGAGGAGAACCCGAGCAGGTACGGGATCAGCGGGACGACGCCGCCGATACCGAACATCACGAACGACGATATCGCTGCCACCCACGGGGACGGCTTGTCCGACGGGGCGACGCCGAGTTCCTGGGTGATGTGGACGTCGACCGCACCTTCGGGGTCCCGATGGATCTCCTGCGCCGCGGTGGTCGCGGTCTCCTCGGTCATGCCCATCTCGGTGAACATCTCGATGAGTTCGTGGATCTCCCCGCGGGGGTTCTTCTCGATCTCGGAGCGTTCGACCTCCACCTCGGCGTCGAGCTGCTCGTTCTGCGTCGAGACCGAGGTGAACTCGCCGAGCGCCATCGAGAAAGCGCCGGCGATCAGTCCGGCGACGCCCGACAGGATGATCGTGTGCGCACTGGCGCCCGCGCCACCGACGCCGGCGACGAGGCTGATGTTGGTGACCAGCCCGTCCATCGCGCCGAAGGTCGCGGCGCGGACCTGGCCGCCGGAGACGTCCGGGTGCTCGTGGCTGATCGGGTCCATTTCCTCGTCGACCTCGCTGTTGGTCACCCCGCGAGCGTAGCGACGTATGTCGCGGGTCGCCGGTCGAGCCGTCCTTCTCCCGGTCCAGCCGTCCCTTCGCCGATCGAGCCGTCCCTTCGCCGATCGAGCCGTGTCGAGATCATTTTGCGAAAGCGGCACGTATTCGGTGCTCCTCGGGCGCATCTACTCAGCCGATTATCAGTGCGGCGCGGATATTGTCGTTACGTGAGCGAAAAGCGTAAGTCGGGAGCCTCCGTGCCCCGCGCCACCACATCGAAGTATCAGCCGAGCGCGCCGTCGAGCACGATGACCTACGTCCTCGGAGGTATCGCGATCCTGGTGATCGCGGGCCTGGTCATCGGCGGGATCTGGTGGAGCGGTCGCGACAAGGGCACCGCGGACCAGTCCGCGCTCGCAGCGAGTTCGACGATGATCGTCGGACCGGAGAACGCGCCGCTGATCGACGTCTTCGAGGACCCGCTGTGCCCGGTGTGCAAGATGTTCGAGCAGCAGTCGGGTCCCGCGATCACCGCCGCGGTCACCGAGGGCAAGCTGCGGGTGCGCTATCACACGCTCAACTTCCTGAACTCGCGGTCGGCGACCGGTGACTTCAGCTCCCGTGCCGCGGGCGCGCTGACCTGTGTGGCACAGGAGCAGAACACCGACCTGTTCCTCCGGTTCCACAGTGCGCTGTTCGACGCCCAGCCGGCCGAGGACGGCACCGGCAACATCACCAGCCCCGAACTGGCGCGCCTGGCGACCTCGCAGGGTGCGACACCCGCGACCGCGAAGTGCATCACCGACAACGAGAAGGTTGCGCAGGCGGAAGCGAACGCCGCCACGTCGAGTGACGAACTCAAGAAGGCCGCCGGCCAGGTGGGCACCCCGAGCGTCCTCCACGACGGCAAGCCCGTCGACGGACTGCTCGACGGCACCGGCTGGCTCGACGGCATTCTGGGCGCCGGCAAGTCGTGATCCGAGGGGGACCGGGCCCCGCAAAGGGCCCGGTTCCTGCGGATTTGGTCGCCGTCGAGGCAGTGGTGTAACTTTCACAGTGCCCGTGAACAGGGCGGAACAAAAAATACGGGGCTATGGCGCAGCTGGTAGCGCACCACACTGGCAGTGTGGGGGTCAGGGGTTCGAGTCCCCTTAGCTCCACTCGACAAAAGGGTGGGTCAGACTTTCGGGTCTGACCCACCCTTTTGCTTGTTGTCCTGCGCCCGGGGTGGGTCCCCTTCGCGCACATCGTATCTGCACGGAATTCGCCACCCTGTGCCCAGAATTGTCGGCACAGAATCACCACTGAAGCAAGGCTTGCCTTGGTTAGTATAAGCTCCCCTAATTGTCGAAGATGTCCGTTCCGATGACGCGACGCGCAGAGCAGCGCATCGCGTCGCCGCCTGCTTGTCCTGGAGTCCAGATGGCTGCCCGCCCCCGTCCGTCCGCCCCTGCCGCACACCTCTCGCGCCGCGACCTCATGCGCTCGATGGGAGTTGCCGCGCTTGCCCTGGGGGCGTTGGGTGTCACCGCGTGCTCGAGCCGCGAAACAGTCTCCGAGACGGCAGGCACCGGCGCCGCGGGCGGTCCGATCACCGTCGTCGACCAGTACCAGAACACGGTCACCTTCGACACCCCGGTCGGCCGTATCGCGTCGACGATCATCCCGGTTCCGTCGATGATCATCGGTTCGGATCAGTCCACCGCACGCAACGTCGGCGTCAACGAGGTCGCGATCTCGATGGCATCCAAGGGCATGCTGGGCACGATGTTCCCGGCGTTCCTCGACACCCCGGTGGTCGCCGGCAACGACTTCGTGCCGAACGTCGAGCACATCCTCAGCCTCAACCCCGACGTCGTGATCCAGTGGGGCGACAAGGGCGATGACATCGTCGCGCCGCTGCGCAACGCCGGCCTGAAGGTGCTGCTGCTCAAGTACGGCACCCAGGAGGACCTCGAGGCCTGGATCTCGATCTTCGGGGAACTGCTCGGCAAGAAGTCGCAGGCCGACGCGGTTCTCGCGACGATGGCCGCCGACCGCAAGGTGGTCGAGAAGGCCGCCGCGGCTCACGCTTCCGCGGCCCCGCGCGTGCTGTACATGTACAACGCGCCCGAGATCAAGGTCGGCGCCGACAACAGCTACATGGACTTCTGGATTCGACTGGCCGGTGGCAAGAACGTCGCCTCGGGTGCGGGCAAGGGTTCGAGCTTCGGTGTCACCCGGGAGCAGGTCCTGGGCTGGGATCCGGAGATCGTGATCCTCGGCAACTTCGAGCCCACGACACCCGCCGACATGTACGCCGATCCCCGCTGGTCGTCGCTGTCGGCGGTCAAGAACAAGCGGGTCTACCAGGCTCCGATCGGCGGATTCTCCTGGGACCCGCCGTGCTACGAGTCCAATCTGATGTGGATGTGGGCCAACTCGGTCTTCTTCCCCGACGTCGACCACGAACTGCGCGGACGCATCCGGGAGACCTACCGGACGCTGTACGCCTACGACGTGACCGATGCCGACATCGATCGCATCCTGCAGGTGCCGGACAACGCGGGCAGCGCGGACTATGACGACTTCCGTGCATGAGCTCGTCGCCGAGCCGGAGAAGACACGCACGTCGACGCGCATCGTGGTGCCGCTGGTCCTGACCGTCGGCATCGTTGCGGTGGGCCTGATCTCGCTGTCGGTGGGTCGCTACACCGTGCCGGTCAACGAGGTCGCCCGCATCCTCGTCAACGAGGTGATCGCGCTGCCCCGCACCTGGACCGAGGCGGAAGCCAACGTGGTTCTGGGCGTTCGTCTTCCGCGCGTGCTGCTCGCCATGCTCGTCGGCGGTGGCCTGGCCCTCGGCGGCGCGGCACTGCAGGCGGCGTTCCGTAATCCGCTGGTGAGCCCGCAGATCCTCGGGGTGTCCTCCGGGGCGTCGTTCGGCGGTGTGCTGGCGCTGATCTTCGGGCTCGGGTCGGCCTTCCTCGTCGGTGGGGCGTTCCTGTTCGGTCTGGTCGCGCTCGGCATGGTGTTGCTGATCGGGCGCACCCGAGCGGGCGGACCGATCCTCACCATCGTGCTCGGCGGTGTGGTCACGAGCGCCTTCTTCTCGGCGCTGGTCTCGTTCATCACCTACGTCGCCGACCCGTACACCACGCTGCCGTCGATCGTGTTCTGGCTCATGGGTTCTCTGGCCACCGCAGACATGGGCAAGGTGCTGATCGCCGCCGTCCCGATCCTCATCGGTTCGTCGGTGCTGATCGGTCTGCGATGGCGGATCAACATCCTTTCGCTCGGCGACGACGACGCCACCGCACTCGGATTGAACCCCGGACGGCTGCGAGCGGTGTTGCTGACGATGGTGGCGTTCATGACCGCCGGTGCGGTCGCCGTGTCGGGGGTGATCGGCTGGGTCGGCCTCGTCGTCCCGCACATGGCCCGACTGTGGGTCGGACCCGACCACCGGATCTCGATGCCCACGACGTTCTTCCTCGGCGCCGCATACCTGACGATCATCGACACGTTGTCGCGCACCATCAGCGCCGGCGAGATCCCGCTGGGTATCCTGACCGCGATCATCGGTGCCCCGGTCTTCGTTCTGCTCCTGAGCAATTCACGCAGACAGGCATTCATCGATGGTTGATCACACCGCCCTCGAATTACGGGACGCCGGCTTCCACTACCCGCGCTGCGACTGGGTGTTCCGGAACGCCAGTCTGCGCATCGACGGAGGAATCACCTCCATCCTCGGCCCCAACGGGCAGGGCAAGACCACGCTGCTGCGCTGTATCGCCGGACTGACCCGGTTGTCCGAGGGGTCGGTCACCCATGACGCCGCGATCGGCTATGTCCCCCAAGCGAGTGCGTCGAACTTCGCCTACTCGGTGTTCGACATGGTCCTGATGGGGCGGGCCAAGAAGGTGTCGGCGTTCGCCACCCCCAGTCGTACCGACGTCGCCCGCACCCGCGAGATCCTCGAGCGGGTCGGAATCGCCGACCTGGCGACGCGCAGCTTCGCGGCGCTGTCCGGTGGGCAGCGCCAGCTGGTGCTGATCGCACGAGCGCTGGTGTCCGAATGCAACTTCCTGATCCTCGACGAACCGGTCTCGGCCCTGGACCTGCGGAACCAGGCCCGAGTGCTCGAGCTGTTGCGCGACCTGGCGGCCGACGGGATGGGCATCCTGCTCACGACCCATCACCCCGACCACGTCCTGCACCTCGGCGGGCGCGCCGTGGTGATGCGTTCGGTCGACGACATCCGCGTCGGTCCCGTCGCCGAACTCGTCACCGACGATGTGCTCAGCGAGCTGTACGGAATCGACGTGGTCAGCACGACCGTCGACGACCGCGGCGGCCCCCGCACCGTTCTCTACACCCGTTATGACACGTTCGCGGATACAGCCCCCGCGGCGCCCTCCCTACAGAAAGTATCTCGATGAGTACCGATCCGACTGCACCGCAGTCACTTCCACCCGTTCTGCATCTGACGATGGGATCGAATGCCGGGATGTCCGGCGGCACCGACGTCTCGGACCAGGTCACTCCCGTCGACCTGTACTCGCTCGACGAGTTGGATCTGAGCACCGTCCGCGGCCTGCTGATCAACGGCAACTGCGACCAGATCTTCCTCGAACGCCGTCGCGACCTGCTGACCGACTTCGTCACCGCGGGTGGCCGGGTCGCGATCATGGGGCATCCCCTGACAGATTTCCTGCCAGGTCTCGGCAAGTGGCGCAAGCTGCAGTACTTCGGCCCCAAGGACCTCGCGATCGTCTCCGGCGACGCGCATCCGGTGTGGGAGGGAGTCGATCCCGCCGACGTCAGCTTCCGGCGCGGGGTGTCCGGCTTCTACGCCCGCGGTTACAGTGACAAGCTGCCGGAGGGCGCGGTCGTGGCAAACCGCATCGGCCGCAACGCGCTTCCGGTCGACTACGTGTATCCGCTCGGCGCCGGCCAGGTGCTCGTCCACGGCGGTCTCGATGTCGGTGTCTATCAGGAGGATCCGAACACCTCCGCACGAATCTTCCCCCAGCTGCTCACGTGGCTCGCCCAGCAGGAGGCCCAGGTATGACCACGACCATCGATCCCGTCGCCGAACCCTTCGCACGCACCGACCGCGCTCCGCGCTCGCGCCGGCGCCTCGCCTTCGTTCACGGCGGCTCGCACTTCCACCTGCAGACACTCAAGGACCCGGCGGTGATCGCCCATCAGCCCGAGTTCGTCTACCTCGGTGACCTCGCCGACGGTGATCTCGACGCGTTCGACACCGTCGTGCTCGCCGACCGGCTCCATCCGGAACTCGTCCGCAAGCACACGGAGCAGCTCCTTGCGGTTCCCCAGCGTGGAGGAACACTCGTCGTACTCGGTGAGAATGCCGCCCACACTTGGCTTCCGGGCGTCTCGTGGAGTCCGCGTCCCACCAACTTCTGGTGGTGGCTCGAGGGTTCGGATCCGTTGATCCGTACGCGCAACCCCGAGCACGAGGCGTGGGAGTACCTGTCCACCAAGTCCGTGATCTGGCATCACCACGGGTTGCTGCACACCGAGGCCGACGTCGTGCCGCTGGTGGTCGCGGAAGAGCCCGACGAGACCGGGGCCCGCGCAGACGCCGGCGCAATCCTCTACGAGGACACCGTCAGCACGCCGGGCCGGATCATCGTCACCACCCTGGACCCCACGTACCACCACGGCAACAACTTCATGCCCGGTTCGACGCGGTTCCTGTACTCGCTCCTGCGGTGGTTGGACAACACCGGTAGTTGATCGGCCCCGATGTGTCAGGGAGGCCGGTCGGGCCTTGTGGCAGAGGTTGATTCGCAATGCGTGAGGCGACGGTCTGCGACCGACGCGTAGTTCCACCGACAACACCCCCTCCTCGTAGGGGGTGTTGTCGTTTCGGGCTGCGACTACGCGGTAGCGCTGCGTCGGGTGCGAACCAACTGGCTACCGTCGATCCCGCCGAACGCCTCAGGCATCCGACGGTCGACCAGGTAGTGGTGGAGCACGGTCTGGTAGATGCCCTTGAGAGCGGTTGCGATGACGGCGCCCGCCGCGATGAACAGCATCCCGATGAGCGCCACGACGACGATCATCGCACCGTCGAGTTCGGTGAGGGCCAACCAGATCAGGACCGCACCGGGCACAGCCGGTACAAGCGAGATCAGTCCGGTGCTTGCGACGCCGAGGATGTTGCGGCCCCAGACCTCCCGGAACGTTTCTCTGGCGCGCCGCACGGCGCCGGGCACGGACTCGTCCTCGAGAACCATCATCGGCAAGACCTGGAAGGAGGTCACGTTCCAGGCCATGTCGAACACGATGTTGAGTTGCGGCAGACGACGTTCGGCGACGTCCAGCAGGGACGACACGGTCGCGACGATCGCGGCCCACGGGGCCAGGCGCACGCCGGCTCGCGTGGCCCGAGCGATACCGCCTGCGACGCTCGGGTCGCCGCCGTCGAGCGTGATGTCCGCCTGTGAGATGAGCGCCGCCTGCCAGAAGGTGAGCACATACGCCACGAGGAAGTAGAAGGCCGCCGCCACGATGATCAGCCCTGCGGTGGAGTCCCGCACGCCCGGAAGGGTGACGACCAAGATGCCCGACGCGATGGCGAGAATGCCCAGGGTGCAACCGGACAGCACCGGGAACATCGTCAGTTCCTTGCGGGATCGCAAGATACGCGCCGATGCCTTCAGGATCTCCCACGAGGATGCCACGCCGTTCCTTTCGGTAGCCGATGGCCGGTGTGACGGCCCAGAGCACAGTAACAATCGCTTCGGGCAAATCGGGCATGCCGAGTGGTGGGCGCGTCAGGCGATCGCCGGGCACCGGCGCCGCGATTGGTCTCATGCGCCGACTCGGACGGGTCCTGCGGCAGTAAACCTACAAAGCCACCGCGGCGATCGCGACGAGGGCGAAGGCCGCCACGATGACCGCGACCCGGATGTAGTGGAGGTTGTCCCAGCGCTGCGTCTGCTCTCGCCAGTCGTCCGGGTACGAGTCGGCGGTCCAGTTCTTGGACCGGTTGTTGATCGGAACCAGCAGCGTGATCGACATGACCACGCTGATCGCGAGCAGCGCCGCTGCCACGAGGGCCGCGGTCGACGTCGTCGTGCCCCACGTCGTCGCGGCGAGCACCCCGGCGAGGATCAGTGAGCCGAAGTACCAGAATGGCATCGCCCGACCCATCATGCGGGCTCCGTGCGATCTGGCGGCCATCGAGGCGGGGGCGGGCAGCGCCAGGGTGATCGGGTTGATCACGAAGGCGACCGAGAGTTCCACGCCGACCATCAGTCCGACGACGACGGTGGTGATCACGGAGAGAACAGGGGACATGACGACTCCATTTCTAGCGGCACTAGAATTTCTAGTAATGCTAGGCTAGGCCGGGTTGCGAGCGAGTGCAACGGAATGGAGGAGATCCGATGGCCGAACAGACCGCGCGGCAGAAGCGCTATGAGGAACGGCGTCGTGCGATTCTCGAGGCCGCGCGGCGTCGTGCTGACGCGGAGGGCTGGTCGTCGGTCACCACGAGGCATCTCGCCGAGGCCATCGGATACTCGCAGCCGGTGCTCTACGGCCACTTCCCGGGAGGCAAGTCGGAGATCATGCTGGCCGTCGCGCTCGAGGGTTTCGTCGAGCTGACGCGGCAGTGTCGTGCGGCGGAGAGCGTTGGTGACGCACAGGGTCGCGTCGAGTCGGTCGCCAACGCCTATCTCGACTTCGCGCGGGCCCATCCCGCCGTGTACGAAGCGATGTTCCAGCAGGCCATCGACGCCGAGTTCGCCAGCGACGAGACGCCCGCAGACCTACGGGCGGGGTTCGATGTTCTCGCCGAAACCATCGGGGACGACGAACGCGGCAGTGCGACGGAGACCTTCTGGGCTGCCCTGCACGGCATTCATCTGCTGGAACGTGCCGGGCGGATGCGTCCCGAGAACCGGGCAGCCCGTGTGGCAGAGCTGAATTCGCGGTTCTCGGCAGGGTAGCCAAGGCGGACGTGCGCGTCGGCTGTGTTCACATCGCGTCGCTGCCGCGGTTGATCTCCTTCACGGCACCGGATGGGTCCCACTGCAGGCGCCCGTTCTGGAAGTCCTGCGCGAGACCGCCGGTGCCGTTGTCGTACTCGTCGGAGATCGGCCAGCCGAGAGGGCCGGTCTCCCAGCCTTCCGACGCCCAGCGTTTGCCAATGACGCCGCGGACCGGGAAGCCGTCGTCGCCGTAGCGGCGGTACAGGGTGCCGCCCTCGAACGCCTGGATGTCGCCGACGCCGGGAACGACGGTGTGGCGCAGGGTCGGGTAGCCGAGGAAGCCGGACTCGAATCCGTACTGCGCGTAGGTCTTCATCAGATGCGCCGGAACGGCCGTCGCTTCGCCGTTGCGCACATACGGGTGCCAGTAGATCGTGCCGTTGGCGAACCGGGCGAAGCGCCCGACGCCGTCCGCGGTCGGCAGTTCGCCGGGTGTGAGCCTGGCACCGATCCAGGCCCGGGCCACCAGGGCTTCGGCGTCGATCTCGTTCTCCACGGGTGCCGGCGGGCCGCCGGCGATGAGGCGGGCGACCTCCGCACGGAACGACACCATGTCGAAATTCGGGTCGATCTTGCCCTCCGACGACCACTCCTTGTGACCGGCGCAATCCGACGCGGGTCGGCCGAGTCGACGGAGGATCGCTGCACAGCCACGCCGGTAGGCATTCATCTGCGCCGCCGGCCAGACCTGACCCACGCCGTTGTTCACGCCCTCGATCCCGATCACGTGCCAGTTCGCGTTGTCGGTCGGCCATCCGGGATGGGAGCCGGCCCCGGCATGCCACGCCACCCCGGCCGCGATCACCCGGTAGGTCCCGTCGCGTT
This sequence comes from Gordonia sp. GN26, assembly GCF_054823965.1. Classification (NCBI taxonomy): domain Bacteria; kingdom Bacillati; phylum Actinomycetota; class Actinomycetes; order Mycobacteriales; family Gordoniaceae; genus Gordonia; species Gordonia sp. GN26. The sequence goes on from NZ_JSYC01000114.1 coordinate 26,763, forward strand.
CGAGGACGAGCTGCGCGAGTGGCCCCGGCAGGCCGGGCCGACCGTCCTGCACGACCCGCCAGTCGTTGGGACCACCACCGGCGGTGTGGTGGCACATCACCCCGCGCAGGTCGCGGAAATCCCCGTGGCCGCGGCCACGCCACCCGGCGTGTTCGATGACGGCCAGGCCCTCGGCGCGCAGTACGTCGGCCAGCCAGATCGGGTCGCCGGTCCATGCCACCGTGGTCGCCTCCCTCGTGTGCCTACTCTGCGTCACTGCTCCGAAAGTCCACCCTGTCAAAGAGTTTCGATGATTCGAGCCTACGCCCGACGTCGCCGGTAACTCGGCCCTCGAGCGTGACCGCCGATTCGCCCGGTAGGTGCGGACACTAAGGTGGGTTGCGTGGTCGATTCAGCTGTCATCCGGGTGAGTGCGGTGGTCCTGCGGGATTCCGCCGGCGCGGTCCTGACCGTGCGCAAGCGCGGCACCGCGCGATTCATGTTCCCCGGAGGCAAGCCCGAGCCCGGCGAGACCGCGCTGCAGACGGCGATCCGCGAATGCCGAGAGGAACTGCACCTCGAACTCGACCCGTCGGAGCTGCAGTCGCGTGGCGTCTACCGGGCGGTCGCCGCGAACGAAGACGGGTTCGACGTGGAGGCAGCGGTCTTCGTCTCCACGACGGTGCTCGACCGGGACGCGCGGACGCTGAACCCCGCCGCCGAGATCGCCGAACTGCGCTGGCAACCACTCGACGGTTCGGCGTTCCCGCCGGACCTCGCGCCGCTCACCGAATGCGTACTGCCCGAGTTGGTCTGAGGCCTACGGACAGGATTGCCGGCTGTCGGAAGACGCGCTGCTCACGGCCAGCGGTTCTGCGGTTGAACCCGCGATTCTGCGGCGTCACGGGCCGTCGACCCAGAACTGGCCGCCGCACATGATCGCCTTGCCGGACGGGTCCTGGGCGACCTTGTCGACAGCAGGGTCGCAGGGTTCCCCGAGGTTGTGGACTGACCCGTCGTTGTCGGCGTGCTGCACCCACCTGAAGTCCCCGTCCGCGCCCATGTAGTTGCACACGAGGCTCGTTCCGTCGGCTGCGGTACCAAAGGAACGTGCCTCCGATTCGAAACACGGACCACCCTCGTAGGGCGTCGACCCGGTCGGCTCCGGCTGGGTGGTGACCGGGGGAGGCGTCACCGGTGCGGGTTGAGGCGCCGGTTCTTCGGCCGGGCTGCTCGTGACGGTCACGGTGACCGGAGCGGCGTCGGCGCTACCGCCGCGGTCCCGGGTGAAGGTGTACGTGGCGAGCACGACGAAGACGGCCACGAGGAGCGTCGCGATGCCGGCGAGAACCCAGATGATCTGCCGGCTGCGGTCTTGTTGCATGCCGCAGACGTTAGTCGCAGGACGGCGCCGAGTGTCCCGCGGAACGTTCGACGCCGCCTTCGACTGACGTCATCCGCGGCGCTTGCGGCCCCACAGCAGGTAGATCGCCGGTCCGATACCGGCGGTCGAACCGATCGACAGGCCGATCGCCCACGCCCGCTTGGGTCCGTTGATCTCCTCGGGGCGGCGTCCGGCGAGATCCCGCAGGGCCCACACCCGGGTGCCCGCGTCGACGGCCGCGATCGCCACGATGGCGGCTTTTGCGGTGGGGGATAGCTCTTTCCAGCTCTTCTTCGGCTTGCTCATGGAGGAGGATATTAGCGGCGGCACCCCCTGGTCCCGCCGGATCTCACGTCAGACACGCCCTCGCAGAATCAGATTCCAGTACAAGCGGGGCAGGACGTAGCGGTCGAACGCCCAGGCGCTGCGACGTGGTTTGAGCGGGTCGAGGAAGGACGGGATCGATGACATCAGCGTTCCGTCCCGGTCGAACTCGGCCGCGATGAGACGATGCGACGCGGTCGCGATCGGAGCCACCGTGTAGCCGTCGAAATCGCGTAGAGCGTTGCCGGTGCGTGCTGCGAGGATGTTGTCGACCAGGATCTCCACCTGCTTGCGGAGTCCGCCGCCCGAGGGGTCGGTGGCGATCGCGGCCCCATCCCCGACCGCCCACACCTCGGGATGCGAGCGATGCCGCAAGGTATGCGGATCGATGTCGACGAGTCCCTGCTCCTGGTCCCCGGCGAGCCCCGACTCCTCGACCATCGACGGGCCGCGGAAGGGTGGCACCACGTGCAGCATGTCGAACTCCAGGTCCTCGGTATGGGCCGCCGACGTCGCGGTGACCCGCCTGTCGCCGGGATGTAACTGAACTCCGGAGTCGAGGAGGACACGGACGCCGAGCTCCTCGAGACGGGCGAACAGGCGGGCGTCGAGGTCGTCGACGCCGAGCAGATGGGGACGGTCCACCACCAGGGTGATGTCGAGTGTCGGCAGGAGCCCGGTGCGTTCCCAGTGCGCGGCGGCGAGGAACAGCGGCTTGAGGGTGGTACCGGTGCAGCTGACCGGGGGTCGAGGCACCGTGAACACCGCTCGACCGCCGCGCGGCATCGAAGTCACCAGCTCCCAGGTCTTCGCCGCTCGGTCGACGTAGTTGCTGGTCACCGCCGGCTCGTCGATCGCCTCTCCGATGCCGGGCATCGCTTCCGAGTCGGGTACGAGACCGACCCCCAGGATCAGATCCCGGTACTCCACGACGGTTCCCGATTCGCACTGGATCGTCCGCCTGCCGGCATCGATGGATGTCACCGAATCCCGCAGCCAGGTCGCCGATTCCGGGGTCACCGATCGCTGGGTGCGCTCGGCGTCGCGGAGTGTCGCCTGTCCGCCTCCGACGTAGGACAGCAACGGCCGGTAGGTGTGTACGGCTTGGGGCTCGATGATCGCGACGTCAGAGACGCCGCGTCGGATCAGGCGTGCGGCGGCACTGATGCCGGCGTTGCCGCCACCTACGACGACGACGTCGAACCGGCGGGACTCGCTGGATGTGGTCATGGCGACGGGTACCCGGTGGACTCGCCGGGAAACGGGGCGGGCCTGCCGCGGTCACCGCGCGTAGCGAAGGAAGACGTCGTCGTGGTGCGGGACCGCGTGTGCGAGCCGGAAGCGGCGCGGGGCGTCGAGCGGGCTGAGGACTGCGGCGGCGGGGTCGGTGACCGGGCAGCCCTCGCCGGTCACCTGAGGTGCCATCGTCACGCAGAATTCGTCGACGAGGTCGGCTTCGGTGAGTTTGTCGAGCAGGCTCGGGCCGCCCTCGCAATGAATGCGACGCAACCCTCGGGCCCGCAGCTCGTCGATAGCCGCAGGAAGGTCGATGGTCTCGTCACCCACGGCGATGACCTCGGCTCGGTCGTTCACCGGAGAGGTGTCGGCCCGGGCGGAGGTGATGACGATCGGGCGCTGCTCGTGCGGTACGTCGAGGGACCTCTCGGGAAGTGAGCAGGACTGCGAGACGATCGCCAGGCGCGGGATGCCCGACGCCCCCGGCCACCCAAGCCGCGACCGCAACGCGATCAGTTCGTCGGACAAGGTCGGGGGACCGTACTTCTCGACGCGTGCGGTGGCGGCTCCGACCAGTACGACGTCGGACAGCGCGCGCAGAGCGTGGAAGAGGGCGCGGTCGGCGGGGGAGGACAGCGGACCGACCCGACCGCGGAAACTCACCGAGCCGTCGATGCTCATCACCATGTTGGTGCGCACACCCTCGGGGAAGTCGGCGTAATGGTGTTCGGCGAAGGTCGGGGCGTCGAAATCCGGATGGTCCTGCAGCGTCTTGTCGCTCATGCGTCGTGCCCCGGATTGATGTGGCGGACATCGGCGAAACTGACCCACGAATCGCGCGACGGATCGTCGACGACCACCGCGCCGTCGACCGGTTCGACGATGTGCGCCGTATGGTCGCCGACATCGATGCGATCGAGAATACTTGCGGCGAACCACATCTCGGAGTCGTCCAGAATGGGCAGCCCGTACGGTCCTTCTGACCAGCGGCACCTCGCGAACTTGTCGACCTCGTCGCCGGTTTGCCCTCCGAACAGTTCGGCGAGGTCGCGGTGAGCGCTCGGGATGAGGTGAACGGCAAGGTGTTCGGCGGAGGTTGCGATGCCGTGCGTGTGGTTGGCCTGCGAGATGCCGATGAGGAAACGGCGGGGGTCGATGCTCGTCTGGGTGGCGAAACCCACGAGACATCCCGACCGGCGACCGTCGGCGACGGTGGTCACGACGAAGACCGGGTAGTCGATGATCCCGACCATCTTGTCGAACGCGTCCGTGCCTGCCACACCCACCTCTTCTCCTCGCGAGCCACTTGTCGTGCGAGAGTTACCCGATCTTGGCGGTCACCAATCCCCGCCGGCCACGAGAAGGGGAATCGCCACCTCCGATCGGGGGACTGGCCGGAACCAGCGCATCCGTATCGGAGATGGCGAATCCGTGACACCTCGGTGCTAGGCGGCGTCGGTGATCTGCTGACGCTGCGCGGTGTACATCTCGGCGAGGTTGCTCGTGACCTCCGAGCTGACCGATGGTGCGCTGTCACTGAAGGTGTTGTGGGACACCGAGAAGGAGACTCCCCGCTCCTCGCCGACGACCAGGGTCCCCACCATGTGGACCTCGATGTCGGAGATGGAGAACTGACCGGTCATCCGGACCGCCTTGTAGTCGCCGCTGATCGGTAGGGTCTGCTTGTCGAGTTTCATTGCGACGGGGATGGTCTCCCCGTCCTCCTCGAGGTTCAGTGTGAAGGTCTCGCAGGCGGAGAGGATCTCGTCGAAGTCGTCGTAACCTCCATCGGCAGGCTTGGTCACATCGGCGCTGTACTGGTCGAGGCCGAAGAAGACCTCACCGCCGTCGACGGTCTCGGAGAGTTCGCGTTGCGCGAAGTCGGCGCTGCTGTCCGGGGTCTTCACCAATCGAGCACACTTCTCGTTGTCGACGGTGGTGCCGTCGTCGTCGGACTGCTCGGTCTCCAGCGTGAATTCGCCGGTGATGTCCGGGAACTCGGACTCCGGCAGCAGGAGGGCGACGGCCGACGCCGTCGGGACCTTCGGCTCGTCGGAACTGTCGCCGCCGCCCAGCGTGAACGCGAGGACGACCGCCACCACGACGATCAGCACGAGCAGGAGGCCACCGCCGCCGATGAACCACCACTTCTTGCCGCCACCCGACGACGCCGGAGGCGGGGGAGGTTGCTGACCATAAGGCTGCTGTCCATACTGCTGCTGACCACCGGGTTGTTGGCTGTACGGCTGCTGCCCGTAACCGGGCTGCGGGTAGGGCTGCTGCCCGTAACCGGGCTGGGGGTAGGGCTGCTGCCCGTACGGCTGCTGCCCATCCTGCGGGCCGAGCCGAGTGGGCTGGTTGGGATCGTAGGGACTACCCACGATGGGCTCCTTCTCTGAGGCGATTACGCAAGATCCGCCCGGAGGCGGTCATCGACAACGGGAGAGTACCGAGCACCAATGCGCCCAACAGGGTGTTCGAGAAAGGTCCACCGGCAGCATTCAACCGGATGTTCTCGCAGCTCAGGAGGGGTGGAGCGCGTCGTGAAGATTGCGTTCCCCGGCCTATTTCGCGAACGCGCGGAATACCGTTTTTCATGCAATCGAATGAGAATCGAAGGACACGCGAGCGTCAATTCTGAGCATGAGATTCGTAAACGGGCAGACATTCCTCGGGGACTGCGGTCCACTCAGGACACGGTGGCGGGGACATACCGGCTCGGCGTCGCCGTGCCTGTGATCGACGAGCCGGGCGAAGGAGACAAGGTCTCATGACAACAAGTACTCCACGCCGGTTGCTGGCCGAGCTCTTCGGCACGTTCTGGTTGGTCTTCGGTGGTTGTGGCAGCGCCATCTTCGCGGCCAAATACGTCGCGAATGCCAGCGACGACAATGACACCCTGATCCAGTTGGGCATCGGTCTGCTCGGCGTCTCGCTGGCATTCGGTCTGACGGTCGTCACGATGGCCTACGCCGTCGGGCACGTTTCGGGTGCCCACTTCAATCCGGCGATCACCCTCGGCGCGGTGGTCAGCGGCAGGCTGCCGGTGAAAGACCTGCCGGGCTACTGGATCGCCCAGGTCGTCGGCGGTCTGCTTGCCGGCACCCTCCTGTACGCGATCGCGAGCGGTCGGCCGGGCTTCGAGGCGACCGGGAACATGGCGGCCAACGGCTACGGCGACCATTCGCCGAACAACTACACCCTCGTGGCGGTCCTGATCGCCGAGGTGGTCCTGACGGCGTTCTTCCTGCTGGTCGTCCTCGGCGCCACCGACGGCCGGGCACCCGTTGGATTCGGGCCGCTGGCAATCGGTCTGACCCTGACGCTGATCCACTTGATCTCCATCCCGATCAGCAACACCTCGGTCAACCCGGCCCGTTCGACGGCGGTCGCGTTCTTCAACGGCAACGGGGCCCCCGGCCAGTTGTGGTTGTTCTGGCTCGCGCCGCTGCTGGGCGGCCTCATCGGTGGCATCCTCTACCCGCTGATGTTCCAGGACGGAAAGTTCGCGCTGGGCAAGGCGCCCGGCGAACCGGCCCCCGCGCCGACGCAGGGTGGGACCAGGGGCTGACCGGGCACGGCCGGCGTCGCCGGTGGTGCGACCATTGACCGATGACCGCAACTCTCGTCGCCAAGGATGTCGCGGGCGGATACGCCCATCGCGTCCTGTTCGATCACCTCGACCTCACCGTCGCTCCCGGCGATGTGGTCGGGGTGGTCGGCGCGAACGGGGCGGGTAAGACGACGCTGCTCCGGGTGCTGGCCGGTGATCTCGCACCGCTGGCGGGGTCGGTGTCACGGGCGCCGTCGGACGCCTTCGTCGGCTGGCTTCCTCAGGAACACGAGCGGATTCCCGGTGAAACTGTCCGTGAGTATGTGGGGCGTCGGACCGGTTGCACGGCTGCCACACAGGCGATGGATGCTGCTGCCGCGGCGCTTGCGGGCGAGTCCGCTTCGGCCGGTGCCGACGATCCCGCCGACGTCTATGCGTCGGCACTCGATCACTGGCTCACCACCGGCGCTGCCGATCTCGACGAACGCCTACCGGCTGTCCTCGCCGACCTCGGTCTCGCCACCGACGTCATCGACCCCGACACCACGCCGATGACTGCCCTGTCGGGTGGGCAGGCCGCGCGGGTCGGCCTCGCCGCACTGCTGTGCTCCCGATTCGACATCGTGCTGCTCGACGAGCCGACCAACGATCTCGATCTCGACGGCATCGCTCGACTGGAGGAGGTCGTCGCCGGCCTCCGCGGCGGGGTCGTGCTCGTGAGTCACGATCGAGAGTTCCTGGCACGCAGCGTCACCCGGGTTCTCGAACTCGACCTGGCCCAGCACACCAACACTGTCTTCGGGGGCGGCTACGAGAGCTACCTCGAGGAACGCGAGGTGGCGCGCCGGCACAAGCGCGAGGAGTACGAGGAGTTCGCCGCGAAGAAGGCCGACCTCGTGGCGCGGGCGCGCACTCAGCGGGAGTGGTCGAGTCAGGGTGTGCGCAACGCGATGCGCAAGGCGCCCGACAACGACAAGATCCGACGCCGCGCCGCCACCGAATCGAGTGAGAAGCAGGCACAGAAGGTGCGGCAGATGGAGAGCCGGATCGCGCGCCTGGACGAGGTCGCCGAGCCGCGCAAGGAATGGGTCCTCGAGTTCACCATCGGCTCGGCACCACGATCGAGCTCGGTCGTCTCGACGTTGAACAACGCCGTTGTGCGACAAGGAGATTTCGTGATGGGTCCGGTCTCGATCCAGGTGAACGCCGGGGAGCGTATCGGCATCACCGGACCCAACGGCGCCGGGAAGTCGACGCTGCTCCGACTCCTCCTCGGCCACTTCGAACCCGACTCGGGGACAGCGCAACTCGGCGCCAACGTCGCGATCGGTGAGATCGACCAGGCGCGAGGCCAGTTCACCGGCACGACACCGCTGGCCGATCGCTTCGCCCAACTCGTACCCGACCACACCACGGCCGACGTCCGGACTCTGCTGGCCAAGTTCGGTCTACGCGCCGACCATGTCGACCGCGCGGTCGGCGAGCTGTCGCCGGGGGAGCGCACCCGCGCCGGACTGGCGTTGCTACAGGCCCGCGGAGTGAACGTCCTGGTGCTCGACGAGCCCACCAACCATCTGGACCTTCCCGCGATCGAGCAGTTGGAATCGGCACTCGACTCCTACGACGGTGCGCTGCTCCTGGTCACCCACGATCGGCGGATGCTCGCCAACGTCCGCGTCGACCGGCACTGGCACGTCGAGGGTGGTCACGTCACCGAGCAGTGAGGCGTAACCCTCATACGTCGACCGGTGCCGGTTGGGAGAGTGGGTCACCAGGCCGTCGTGAGGTCGACAGGGCCCGCTCCCTGAGAAGTGCCCGGTTCCCGACTGCCGAACCTCAACTCCGACCGGCAGACGTCGATCGAAGTCTGCCGGTCGGGTTGACGTCGACCGGTGGCCGGTCGGGAGGGTGTCTCGCCAGGCCTTCGAGGCTGTCGGCGCAGGGGTTGACATACAACCGATCGGTTGTATGTTGTAGATGTGGCCGAAACCACTGGTACATCGCCAGACGAGGAGGACAGGGCCGATGCCCTGTTCCACGCGCTGTCCGATCGCACTCGCCGCGACATCCTGCGGCGAGTGCTCGCCGGTGAACACTCGGTCTCGGTACTCGCCGCGAAATACGACATGAGCTTCGCGGCAGTGCAGAAGCATGTCGCCGTGCTGGAGAAAGCGGGCCTGCTGACGAAACGACGTCAGGGGCGCGAGCAACTGGCCAGTGGCGATGTCGCCGCGGTGCGTTCGGTGGCCTCGATGCTCTCCGAACTCGAACAGGTGTGGCGCGGCCGTATCGCGCGCATCGACGACCTGCTCTCGCTCGAAACCCCACCCACTGCAACATCATCGGAGGAATGACCCATGCCTGTCATCGACATCACCCCGGACCTCGACGCCCGCACGATCACGATCAACGCGGAGTTCGCCGCCCCCGTCGAGCGTGTCTGGCAGATCTACGCCGACCCGCGCCAGCTCGAGAAGATCTGGGGCCCGCCGACCTACCCGGCGACCGTCGTCGACCACGAGTTCGAGCCGGGCGGCAAGGTCACGTACTACATGACCAGTCCCGAAGGGGAGAAGTTCGGCGGCTACTGGAAGGTCGAATCCGTAAACGAGCCACACGGTTTCACGTTCCTCGACGGGTTCGCCGACGCGGACCTCAACCCGATCACCGACATGCCCGAGTCGCGTAATTCGTACGCGTTCGTGGAGAAGGACGGCAAGACCGTCGCCACCTACATCAGCACCTTCGAATCCGCCGAAGCGCTTCAGAAGGTTCTCGACATGGGCGTCGTCGAGGGTTCCACCGCGGCGATCAACCAGATCGACGAGTTCCTGAAGTCCTGAGACCTCGATACGGCCCTCGGCTGGCGCCTCGGGCCTACTCGGCCGGC
>NZ_JSYC01000115.1:0-4412 GCF_054823965.1 Gordonia sp. GN26
TCGCAAGCTCCTCGCCTACTCAACCAGCAGCCATCCCCGCCCACGCAACCAGCAAGCTCCTCGCCTACTCAACCAGCAACCATCCTCGCCTACTCAACCAGCAACCCCCCCCGCCCACGCAACCAGCAACCACCCCCGCCCACGCAACCTGCGGAGGAACCTGCCGACCGAGTAGGTCCGAGGGGCTACCCGAGGGCCGTATCGAGGTCAGACCCGCTGCGCCGCTGATCTTCTCAGCGGAAGGTCGAGATCCCGCCCTCGCGGTCGGAGAGGTGGCCGTGTTCGTTGAACGACACGACGGTCACACCTTGCCGGCCCACGATCAGCTTGGTGATGGACGCGTTCACCATCGAGCGCGCCATCTTCGGCCACTGCTCGTCCGAGATACCCCAGAGCTGGGCGATCCACTGCGTGATGGTGCCCGCCGAGGAGACCACCAGAAGCGTCTGACCTGATCCGGCCATCTCTGTCGCCCGAGCCGCGGCGTCGTGCACACGTGCCTGGAACTGCGGGTAGCTCTCCGCGGGCCCACCGTCGGGTCCCGGCTCGGGATCGTGTTCACCTGCGGCGATCCACGCGGCCAACCCCTTGTCCAGCTGTTGCTGGTAGTTGCGGCCGTCGCGGTACATCTCCGGCGACGCGTGTCCCACGAGCGCGGGGAGTGAGTACTCGTTCCAGCCGGGATCGACCTGCGTGTCCGGCCGCGTCTCGAACGCGCCGAGGACGCCGTTGAGGGTCTGGCTCTGGCGGGGCAGGTTGCCACTCACGGCGGCGGTGAATCCGGTGACCTGACCGGCAAGGAATGCACCCGACACCGCGGCCTGGGTGTCACCGGTCGCGGTGAGTCCGCCGGGCCCGTTCCGGAGGTCATCCGTGGCGTCGGATACGCCGTACGCCAACGCATTAGCCTGACCGTGCCGCACAAGATAGATGACGCCCATGACTGCACACTATTAGACGCCGATGAGTTCCCTTGCGCGGGCTGGTCTGTATTGGGTAGTACCCCGATCTCGACTGGAGGCCAGCCGTGGCATCGATGCTCTTCGTCAATCTGCCGATCGCCGACGTCGCGCGATCACGACGGTTCTTCGGCGCGCTGGGCTTTCGATTCGACGAGATGTTCTGCGATCCGGCCACGGTGTGCATGCCGATCAACGACGCCGCGATGGTGATCCTGATGCAACGACGACGCTTCGAAGGGTTCGCGGCCGGGCGCATCGCCGAGCCCGCACGGGGGCGCGAAGCGCTCGTCTCGTTCTCCGCCGACAGCCGGGAGCACGCCGACCGCCTTGTGAGCGCTGCACTGTCAGCCGGCGGCACCCCGCTGCGCGAACCCGAGGACTTCGGGTTCATGTACTGCTGCAGTTTCTGCGATCCGGACGATCACGCCTGGGAGGTGGTTTGGATGGACCCCTCTCAGCTGCCGCAGAACCCCGACGGCTGACCCGGGCGCCGACCTCAGTGCCAGGGGCTCGGCGCGGTCCGTGTGGGTGCGTCGTACGGAGTGGCGGGGAGTCCGAACCTGGCGAAGTCCTCTTCGAGGGTGTCGCTGAAGAAGGCCACCACGTACCCGACCTTCTTCGCCACCGGATCGATGTCGAGGACCTGGAGCTGGAACGGCCGATGGACGCCGTCGGGTTCGCGCATGTACAGGCCGAACGCCGGTTGCCCATTGGCGGCCGTGGGCAGCAGGATCTGGTCGCCCGCCTTCTCCGCCGGGCAGTTCTTGCGGATGAGGGTTCCGATCGCCTCCGGGCCCTGGTACCAACCGGTGAACGGCGGCATCTCCCAGATCGCCTTGTCGGTGAACATCTCGGCGATCGCGTCGACGTCATAACGTTCGAAGGCCGACACATACCGGGCGAGCAGCTCCCGCTTGGCGTCGTCGTCGAGGACCGACGAATCCGAGCTCGCCGACTCCGCCCGGGGGCGGGTGGTCTTGAGCTGTTCTCGGGCACGCTGCAGAAGACTGTTGACGGTCGCGGTGGTGACGCCGATGGTGTCGGCGACCTCGGCGGCCCGCCACTGCAGGACGTCACGCAGGATCAGCACGGCACGCTGTCGTTCCGGCAGGTGCTGCAGGGCGGCGATGAACGCCAGACGCACCGATTCCCGTGCGCCGACGACGTAGGCCGGGTCGGCGTCGTCGCCGGGGGCGATCTCGTCGACGGTGCCGGCATACGGCTCGAGCCATGGCACCTCGTGGTTCTGGAGCAGGTCGTCGGTGGGGTCGAAGGCATCGCCACCGAGCCCGGACGGAAGCGGGCGACGCTGGGAACTCTGCAATGCAGTCAGGCAGGTGTTGGTCGCGATCTTGTGCAGCCAGGTCCGCACCGACGAACGGTGGTCGAACTTGGCGTAACCACGCCATGCGCGCAGGAAGGTCTCCTGGGCGAGGTCCTCGGCGTCGTGGTGAGAGCCCATCATCCGGTAGCAGTGGGCGATGATCTCGCGTCGGAACGGTTCGGCGATCTCGAGGAAATCGGCGTCGGAGACGGACTCACCCGCGGTTGTGGTCATGCTCACAATTTACCGCCGATCACCGACACACTCGACCCGGTGAGATCAACGGCCCTTGGTCCGCTCGGTGATGGGACGCAGGTCGGGTAGCCGCAGCGTGCGGCTTTGGAATCACCCTGAGCGCAACCCGCGCGGGGCGTCGTCGGCGAGGCTAAATTCGCCGGTGAACGCATGTGACCCCCGCCCCGGAAACCTCCGTCACCTGGAGGAACGGCCTTGCCGCGACGGGGCCGCGTTGCTAGTTTGATCCGCATGACGAGTGTCGACCGCAACCTGTCGGAGGTCACGTATGTGACCACCGCTCTGGGCTGCCGTCTGCCGCTCGCTCGCGTTCTCTGTTGTTGTCGTCGAATGCGCTGAGCCGACGCCTCGTTCCGGGGTGTCGCTCCAAGTCTCTTCTCCCGAGCACTTCAGCCACCCTGCCCGCGCCGTCTAGAGCGCGGGGATTTTCGACGAGGACATCATGACCGCAATTCTTCCTGAGATCTCCGGCCGTACCCTGCGGACCGCGCCCACTCCGCTGACCCGCCGACCTGCATCGCGTCCGGTGCGCCGCGGGCCGCAGGTCAACCGCCAGCCAGTACCGTTGTCATCCGTACCTTCGTCGGTGCCGTCGCCCCGGGTCCCGGGGTCGGTCGCGGACCGACGCGGCTTGAACAGGGGGGATCAGCGGGTGCACGTCTCGACGCCGCGCCTCGAGCTGTCTAACAAGCCGGCCGCGCTCGTCCTCCGGGCCGCGCGACTGGCCGGCCCCCTGTTCCGTGATGACGCCGCCGAGCGCACCGGTCTGAGTATCTCGACGGTCAACCGCCAGGTCAGTGCCCTGCTGAAGGCCGGTCTGATCCGCGAACGCGCCGACCTCGCCCCGTCGGGAGCCATCGGGCGCCCGCGCCTGCCCTTCGAGGTCAACCTCGCCGAGTTCCTCACCCTCGGCATCCACATCGGCTACAAGGTCACCTCGATCACCACCCACGATCTGCTCCACCGCGTGGTCGGTGCCATCCAGATCCCGACCCCGGAGGCCGACACCCCCGAGGAAACGCTCGCCGCGATCGGCGTGAGCGCCCGCCGCTTCGCCGAGCGCTGGACCGGGAAGCGCGTGCTCTGGGTCGGCGTCGCACTGGGCGGCCGTGTCGCCGAGGGCGGCATCGTCGACCATCCCCGCCTCGGCTGGGAAGGTGCTCCCGTCGGACGGGTCATCGCCGAGGCCGTCGGCCTGCCGGTGTCCGTCGCCTCGCACGTCGAGGCGATGGCCGCCGCCGAGCTGGTCCTGAACCCCGTCGACGAGCAGTCGAGCTTCCTGTACTTCTACGCCCGCGAGATGCTGGGCATCGCCTTCAGCGTCGGCGGCACCGTGCACACCCCGACCGCGGGACCTCCGGTCATCGGTCACTTCCCGACCGGCGCCACCACACTGCTCGACCCGCGCCGGACGGGTCGACTCGAGCCCGCGGTGAGCGACACCGGCATCGTCGAAGCCGCTCAGGCGCTGGGGCTTTCGGTGACCGACGTCGAAGGTCTGCACGGCCTGGCCCGTACGGGTGACACCACCGCGCGCGCCCTCTTCGAGGAGCGCGCCGAGGTGCTGGGCCGCACGGTCGGGCTCATCGCCGACATCTTCAACCCGGACCACATCATCCTCGGCGGTCAGGCGTTCACCGACTACCCGACCACCCTGCCCACGGTTGCCCGCGCGGTTCGTGAGACCTCGATCGTCACCAAGCGTGATGTGCGAGTGTCACATTCGGGAGCCAGCGTGCAGCAGCAGGCCGCCGGCGCGGTCTCCCTGGACGCGATCTACAGCGACCCGCTGCAGGCAATCACTCTGACTGCCTGAACGGGCCGCTGTAGTCCCCTCGATACGCTCGCGGGCTCGCTACTCGGGGAACGGA
>NZ_JSYC01000115.1:4422-39586 GCF_054823965.1 Gordonia sp. GN26
CGTGCTTGCCTGGCGGTTCTCAGTCGATGGTCCGCTTGTTGTAGGCACGCAGGGCGAACGGTGCGAAGACCAGGGTCAGCGCGACCGCCCAGATGATGGTCGAGATCACCGGATGCTGAAGCGGCAGCGCCGAACCCGGACCGAACTCCGGACCGTTGCCCCACAGGACACGCAACGCCTGGACGAGCGATGACATCGGGTTCCATTCGGCGATCGTCCGCAGCCAGGTGGGCATCGGGTCGGTCGGGACAAACGCGTTCGACAGGAACGTGATCGGGAACAGCGTCGAGAACATGAAGCCGTTCACCGCCTCCACGGTGCGCAGCCACGAGCCGATGAGAATGCCGAACCAGATCATCGCGAAACCGAACAGGAGCAGCAGGCCATACGCGAGAACGGCTTCGACGAACGACTCGCGGATGCGCCATCCGATCGCGAGACCGGTCAGCGACATCACCACGATGCCGATGGAGCTGTGCATGACGCTCGCGATGCTCCGCCCGATCAGCACCGACGACCGTCGGATGGGTAGCGACCGGAAACGGTCGATGATGCCCTTCTCGAGATCGGCGGTGATTCCCGACGCCACGATGAACGCGGTGAACACGATGGTCTGCCCCATGATGCCCGGCAGCAGGAACTCTTTGTAGGACGCGCTGTCGGTCTGGATCGACGCACCGAACACGTACGCGAACAAGACCACGAACATGATCGGCTGGATCGTGACGTCGGAGAGCATCTCCGGCATGCGTCTGGTGTGGATCATGTTGCGCTTGACCATGATCCAGGACTGTTGCCACAGGGTGGTCGGATGGACGCGCGATGTGTTCGCGACCACCGCGTCTTTCTCGGCAGTGGTGGTCATCAGGCGGTCTCCTCATCGGTGGTGTTGGTGGTGTCCTCGGCGCGGTGGCCGGTCAGGGACAGGAAGACGTCGTCGAGGCTCGGGCGTGCGAGTCCGAAATCGTCGACGGCGATACCGCTTTCGTCGAACCAGGCGGCGACGCGGGGCAGGTCCCCGAGGCCGCCGGACGCGGTGGTGAGCCGACGTGCGGGGACGTCGACGAACACCTCGGCACCGTTCTTGCGCAGCAGCGCCTCGGCCGCGGGGAGATCTTCGCCGCGGGACACGGTCAGCACCAGGCTGGCCGAACCGGCCTGTTCCTTGAGCTGCAACGGTGTTCCGTGGGCGATGATCTTGCCCTTGTCGATGACGACGATGTCGTCGGCGAGCTGGTCGGCCTCTTCGAGGTACTGGGTCGTCAGCAGGAGGGTGGTCCCGTCGGAGACGAGGTCACGCAGGACATCCCACAGTTCCGAGCGGCTCCGCGGGTCGAGGCCGGTGGTCGGCTCGTCGAGGAACAACACGGGTGGGGACGCGAGCAGGCTGACCGCGAGGTCGAGTCGGCGGCGCATACCGCCGGAGTACGACTTGACCGGTTTGTTGCCCGCTTCGGTGAGAGAGAACTGTTCCAGGAGTTCGTCGGAGCGACGGGCCAAAGTCTTGCGGCCGATGCCGTAGAGGCCACCGATCATGCGCAGGTTCTCGCGACCGGTGAGGATCTCGTCGACGGTGGCCGCCTGGCCGGTGAGGCCCATGTTCTGTCGGACCATGCCGGGCTGCTCGATGACGTCGTAGCCGGCGATGCGGGCGGTCCCGCTCGTCGGCGGTGACAGGGTGGTCATCATGCGGACGGTGGTGGTCTTGCCGGCGCCGTTGGGGCCGAGCAGACCGAGCACGGACCCGCGCGGGACCGTGAAGCTGACACCGTCGACCGCGGTGAAATCGCCGAAGCGTTTGACCAGGTCGATGGCCTCGATCGCGACATCGGAGGTCGCGACATCGCCGGGAGCGGCGGCGGGAACTGTGACTGAGTTCATAACTCTCCACGGTATCTATGGGGTGTGACAGGAGCGAACGATTTTCCGGCGTCTCCGGGTGTGTATGGGGGACAACTCAGGGCACGTCAGGGAACTCCGCTGTTCTCCGACAAGACTGACCGCCCGCCCCCACGGAACTCATCGGTCCGACGGCCCGAACTCCGACGATCGATGTGAGATAGACGCTAGGACCTCAAGCTCGGTTGAAGTCAACAAACTGTTCATGTCCGCATCTGCGGAGTCTGACCGCGAGGAAGAGCGCAGATGCGGATACAGTGTCGTCGTGACCGCGATACGGATCAAAGACGCCGCGACTCTCCTCGGCGTCAGCGACGACACCGTCCGCCGATGGATCGCGTCCGGGGTGCTCGAGCAGTCCGACGACGGCCCGGTCGCGACGGTCGACGGTGCCCGGCTCGCGGAGCTGGCGCGGGAACGCGCGGTTGCCCCCGATGACGGTGCGCCCGTCTCGCGGTCGGCCCGCAACCGATTCACCGGTCTCGTCACCGAGGTGCTGATGGACGGCGTCATGGCGCAGGTGACGCTGCAGTGCGGTCCGTTCGAGGTGACGTCGCTGATGAGTGCGCAGTCGGCGCGTGAGCTGGAACTGGCGCCGGGATCGGTCGCCACCGCCATCGTGAAGTCGACGAATGTCATCGTCGAGACGACGCGGGGCGAACGATGAAGAGGCCGATGGTCGCTCTGGTGGTGGCCGGGCTGCTCCTCGTTACGGGTTGCTCGTCGGGTACGGGTTCGGACGATTCGTCGACGCTCGACGTGTCGGCGGCGGCGTCGCTGAAGAAGACCTTCACCGCGATCGCCGAGGAATTCGAGAAGCAGCATGCCGGCGTCGACGTCCGCCTGTCCTTCGACGGGTCGTCGACTCTCGCCAACCAGATTCAGCAGGGTGCGCCCGCCGATGTCTTCGCGAGCGCCGACGAGAAGATCATGGCGAAACTCGGCGGCCTGGCGGTCGACCCGAAGATCTTCGCGACCAACACCCTGGTGATCGTCACCGCCCGTGGTAACCCGTTGGGAATCAGCTCCTTCGCCGATCTCGCGAACCCCGGCGTGACCACTGTGGTGTGCCAGTCCGCCCAGCCGTGCGGCACCGCGACCGACGTGGTGGAGAAGAACACGGGGATCATCATCGATGCGGTGTCGGAGGAACAATCGGTGAGCGCGGTACTCACCAAGGTGACGACTGGGCAGGCCGACGCCGGGGTCGTGTATGTGACCGACGCCCGCGCGGCCGGCGACCAGGTGGCCATGGTGACCGATCCGGCGTTCGCGGACGTGGTGAACGCGTACCCGATCGCGACGGTCGACGGTGCGGCGCACGGCGATCTGGGTTCGCAGTTCGTGGATCTCGTCCTCGGTGAGAGCGGGCAGCGCATCTTGCGCGACGCGGGCTTCGGTGCACCGTGACCGTGCGTGCGGGACTCGTCCGTCGTGATCCGACGGGTTTGCCGGCCTGGACGTACGGCCTGGCCGCGCTCGGCGTCCTGCTCATCGTCCTGCCGCCGTTGGCGCTGTTGTTCCGATCGCCCTGGGACACCTTTGTCGAACAGGTGACGTCGCCGTCTTCGATTGACGCGCTACGGCTCTCCCTGATCACCGCGACGATCAGCACCGTCTGCTGTCTGCTGATCGGTGTGCCGATGGCGGTGATCTTCGCGCGATATGACGGGGTGGTCGTGCGGGTGGTGCGCTCGCTGGTTCTGCTGCCGCTGGTTCTGCCACCGGTGGTCGGTGGCCTGGCCCTGCTGTACACCTTCGGTCGGTTGGGGATCGTCGGCGAACATCTGCACGACGCCGGGATCGACATCGCCTTCACGACCACGGCGGTGGTGTTGGCGCAGACGTTCGTCGCGCTGCCGTTCCTGGTGATCAGCGTCGAAGGCGCTGTGCGGGTGGTGGGTACGCGCTACGAGGAGGTGGCTGCGACTCTGGGGGCCGGACCGACCCGGACGTTGTGGCGGGTCACACTGCCGCTGGTGGCGCCGTCGCTTCTCGCCGGGTTGGTGCTGGCGTTCGCCCGTGCACTCGGCGAGTTCGGTGCGACGATCACGTTCGCCGGCAATGCACCCGGCATCACGCAGACCGCTCCGCTGGCCATCTACGTGTCGGCGATCGACGACCCGCAGGCCGCGATCCCGTTGTCGCTCATCCTCGTTGTGCTCTCGCTGGTCGTCGTCGTGGGTGTGCACAGTCGGCGCCGGCGGACCGGGACGGGTGCGCTGTGAACGCCGCGGATCTGATGGTCGTCATCGACCAGGCGAGGCCGCCGCTGTCCGTGGAACATCGGTTCGTGGCCGGCCGGACGACTGCGATCGTGGGCCCGAACGGTGCCGGAAAGTCGACGATGTTGCGGGTCATCGCGGGTCTGCTCCGCGGAGGCGATGCTTCAAGGATCGCTCTGGGGGACGAGGTGTTTCGGGACGGTCGAGTGTCCGTGCCGCCCCATCGCCGGGGTGTCTCGCTGCTGTCGCAGGAGGCGCGCCTGTTCCCGCACCTGACGGTCGCCGAGAACGTGGCGTTCGCGCCGTCCGCGCAGCGGTTGTCGCGAGGTGAGGTGCGGGAGCGGGTCGAGCGGTGGTTGACGGCGACGGAGGTCGCGGACCTCGCCGACCGGAAGCCCGACGAGTTGTCCGGCGGTCAGGCGCAGCGTGTCGCGATCGCGAGGGCGTTGGCTGCCGAACCGCGGATTCTGTTGCTGGACGAGCCTTTCCGTGCGCTGGACGTCGATGTCGCAAGTCGTCTGCGGGCGCTGCTCCGAGGCCTGCTCGCCGATCACGGCCGCACCACGATCATGGTCACCCACGATCCGGTCGACGCTCTCGGGTTGGCCGAGGACATCGTCGTTCTGGATCAGGGTCGGATCGTCGAATCCGGTTCTACGCGTGAGGTGTTGACCAACCCGGGGTCGAGGTTCAGTGCGTCGCTGTCTGGGCTCAACTTGTTCGTGGGGCGTGTGGGCGAGGCTTCGGCCGTGGTCGACGAGGCCGGTAACCACGTCGTCGGACTGGTGGGCGAGGACGTACCGGCTGGTGGTCTTGTCTCGGGAACGCCCGCTGCGGCGACCTTCTCACCTCGGGCTGTCGCTGTGTATCTCGAAGAGCCACATGGCAGTCCACGGACGACGCTGCGTGCCACCATCCGCGACGTGGTGCCTCGCGGCGACCACGCGCTGGTGAACACCGACGTCGGCGATCAGGTCGTCGCGGCGGAGGTCACCTGGTCCGCGGTCGCCGACCTGGGTCTGGTCACCGGACTCGACGTCGTGCTGGTGGTGAAAGCGAGCGAAGTCCGGGTCAGCGCCGTCGTCGAGCGGTAACGGGCGGATGTCATTTCGACTGTGGGACTTCGATCGAAGTCTGGGGTCGGGTTGGGGTCTGGGGGTCGCGGGTTATCAGAAGAAGAAGTGGCCCCCGACGAAAAGGCCTTCCATGAAAGCTGTTCCGGACGGCAGGACGCTCAGTTTCGTCGTGAGATGCTTCCAGGTGATGTACGACAAGTAGGACCAGTCGCGTGGCGTGTCTCGGTCCGACTGGCGCGGTTCGTGGGCTTCGACGGAGACAAAGCCCGGGGGGTTTGTCGAGACATCGTCAGGAAGTGAAGTACGCGATGAGCAACCCGGCGACGAAGCTCAGTATCGGGTAGGTCACAAACATTGCGATCTTGCCGCTGAAGTAGGTGCTCAACTGTCGCCACTGATCTACAGGATTGTTTTCGTCAGCCAACGGTCTTCCATTTCCTTGATCTCGGATTCGGTTGTATCCCAAGCAGAAGCAGGGGTGGTGGCGGTAAAGATAGCCAGAGACGAATCGCCTCGGGCGCTCACATACGCAAGCTGACTGCGTCGAACACGCAGGTCGATGTCAGTTGCGGAGTACACGCCATCGTCGACGGCGAGGTATCCGTCGTGGTCCACCACGTGATCCAGGACCGTCGCATTCCGTAGGGCGGTGATATCGAGCGTGGTGTCGATGTCTGATAAGCGAACGGGATCGGTTTGTCCCAGAGAGAAGTACTGGACGACTGCGTTCGAAACGAACGATGCCCCCGGTGTTTCGGTTCTGAGTAGCACGCGACTCGCCATGGCGGCATGGGCTGCTTCGGCATCGAGCTCGTACCAACCGATTGGCGGGGCGAAGTTTAATGACGGCAAGGAGGCCCGAAGTTCGGCTGTACAGCGAAAGTTCGCGATTGCGTATTCTAGGGCGGCGATCATGCGCTCGCCCAGCTGTCGACTGTCAGCCTGATAGCGCACCGCCACACAAGAGACCCAAGACGAATGTCAAGCCCGAGGGCAAGCACGTCAGGGGCGTCCAGAGCATGTAACTCACCGTGCTGTCGGAGAGCGTGGTTGACAGACGCTTACGACGCCGGCCGTCGTGATCCGGTCCACCGTTCGAGGAGCCGAACCCCGACTGCTCGTCCTCGCCCCGGTTTGCACCAGAGCCGGTATGACGCGCCATCAATCGAACCAACCTTTCACGACCTTCATTGCGTCGGCACCTGCCTTGCTGCCGATAGCCGCGCCGATCCCGGCCCCTATCGCAGTTCCGACCGGCCCCGCGAACGACCCGACCACCGCGCCGGCAGCCGCGCCGCCAATTATCCCGCCTCCCAAGGATCCAGCGGCGGCCGCTATGGCGTCACCGCCGTCCTGTTCACCGCGATCGTACTTGCTCCACTCATCGTAGGCAGTGACACCCAACCCGAGAGCAAACGAACCCTTCGCCATCGTTTTGCCGAGGGAACCCATGCGGGCGATGTCGTCCGCGCTCATCCCCGCCTGGCCCACAGCTCGCCGCGACCTGCGATAAGCCTCCGCAAGATCTTCGCCACGCTTCTGTGCCGCAGAAATTGCTGCCGTTGCGGCCGGGCCTGATAAATCCCCTAATCCGAGGGCCTTCCATACGTACGCGGCTCGCGAAGGATCGAGGCCATCTGTCTTATTGCGCTTCAGGTTTTCGAGTTGTTGCGGCGTAAGGTCCATCATGCGTTCGAAACGCCCGCGTTGTTCGGGTGTCGCCGTGCCGTCTCGTACCGCCTTGGCATCGCCTTCGGCGAGGTTCGGGTCGACGACGCCACGGTTCTTGGCGACGGAAGCCGGTGCGATGCCGCCGATCTCGCCGAGCGCCCCATTGATGCCATCTCGAGTGGCAGTCACAGTGTCGTCCGCAGCCGTTGCGAGACCCGACAAAGCAGACTGGTGCTCGAACGCTTCCCCAGCGTCGAACTCCGCGCCCTCCGGCGCGCGAGCCGGATCGAAGTTGATCGCGTACCCACGGTCTCCGCGGTCGAGGATGTAGCCCCGGTTGTCGGCGAGTGTGGTCCGGCTCTCCAACGCAGTGATCGCGTTGCGAATGTTGGTGGCGCCGGTCTGCAAGACCTCCGCGAGGTCGCCGAATTCGTCGGCGGTGTTCCTGATCCATCGAGTAAGACCCTCGGCCCGGGTATCAGCGGCGCCGCGGGCGTTGCCTTGCCAGTCAGACAGCATGAGGTTGAGGACCGGGTTGCCCGCCTTGGGCGCTTCGACCTCCAGATGTGCCTGCAGTCGCACGACGCCGAAGGCGATCTGCGCCATGACCTCGGGCTTCCACGAGGTCACCTCGTTGTAACTGGGTGGCATGGGTTTTTACTGGACCGACAACAGAATCTCGAGGGGGACAACGTGGTGCTTCTGATCGCCATCCCGCGAGGGGTAGGGAGTGGCCGACGAGATTTCTCCGGCACTCTTCATGTCGGTCTCGACGGTCGTGTCCTTGGCATCCACCACCAGCTCCGAGAACGCGGCCACGGCACCGGACAGGTTGTCGAGTGCGGTGGCGATACGTTCGTCTGCGGTGGCCGCCACGACTGCCATGTCGGCGGTCGCACCCATGAAGTTGCCGGCCAGTTCACCGAAGGTCGACGACGTGCCCTCAAGACCCGCGTACGACGTCAGTTCGAGCACCCTCAACCGTGAGGCGCAGTTCGAGACATCCGTCGCTGCGGTGTCGAGCGCTGATGGGTCAACAACCAAGTCCGACACAAATCCCCCCTTTGATGTCGCGAACCACCATAGATGTTCGGTCGTCACCGTAGTTCGCCAGGTCGCGGCCTGCAGATGTCTGTCCACAGCCAACCGGCGAACCTCAACTCGACTCACAGACGTCGATCGAAGTCTGCCGGTCGAATTGAGGTTCGCCGGTCAGTCGCTGAGTGGTCCGTCGCGATGCGGCTCCAGCACACGGGCTTTGAGGTGCCTGTATCCGCGAACGCGGAGGGACGGCATCGACTTGAGGTAGAACCGGTCGTCGTCGGCGATCTGGGTGGCGACCGAATCGTCGACCAGGGTGGTTCCGGGGCGTGCGGAACTCGTCAAGCGGGATGCGATGTTGACCGGTTCGCCGAAGACGTCGCCGAGGCGGGGGAGCACTGCGCCACGGGCGAGGCCGACGCGGAGTGGCGGCAGGTGGTCGCTCTCGGAGAGACGATGGATCTCCAACGCGGCCGCGGCGGCGGCTCCGGAATCGTCGAAGGTGAACATCACGGCGTCGCCGAGGGTCTTGACCACACGGCCGCCGTGATCGACGACCACGTCGAAGGTGTCATCCTCGAACGAACCCAACAGCGCTTCGAGATCGTTCAAATCGATACGACGAGACAGACTCGTGTAGCCGACGATGTCGGCGAAACCGACGACGAGATCGACCTCCTCTTCGGATGAGTGGTCGGTGTGCCGTTCGATCGCGAGCGCCATGTGCCTGCGCCAGATCAGGTGCTGGATCTGACCGAGCGCGTCGCTCATCTGCTCCAGCGTCCAGGGGAGAGTGGGGTCGTCGGCGATCTCCCGGAGCTGTTCGGCCTCCCATTCGGCCAGGCGGGAGATGGTCTGGCCGATGGCCCGCGCCATCGCGATCTGGGTGGTCTCCGGCATCGCGCCCGATGATGCGGCGAACATCTCCAACGCCTGCATGTCCCGATCGGAGAAGACCTTCTCGTCCGACGACCTCCGCGCGAAACCGAAGGCATTCCACGCTTTCTCCGCGAACTCCGCGGAAACGCCGAGCTTCTCGATCAGCTCGTCCCGGGTGTAGCGAGGGGTGTACGGGCTGTTCTCGCCCTCGGACGCGTCGGTGGTTCCACTGGATTCGGTGACCTCACGCATGGGAGCAGTCTCTCTCACCTCGCGATCCGCTGCGGAGGGTTCCCGGCAGTGCGTCGAGGATCACCGCGACGGACCAAGACCGGGGGATCAACCGCTGTGACCCAGCAGAGAAAAGTCGATGCACCGTTGTTGACATCACAACGGTGTGGGCAGCATCATAAACTGATATCAGTTCAGGAACGGCAATGGAGGTTGGCTTGACCGACAATCGATACGACCTGCTCATCATCGGAGCCGGCATGGCAGGTTGCACTGTCGGTGCTCGCGCCGCGGAGGCCGGCCTCCGGGTCTGCATGGTCGACGTCGCCGGCGACATCGGCGGTTCGGCCCGGTACGCCGGCTACGTGTGGTCGATGCCGGACCACGACGCGATGGACAAGCACAACCCGGGCGGCGACGACGAGCTGCGTCGCCACCTCGTGGACCGTTTCCCGGAGGCCGTCGACTGGCTGCGGTCGTTCGGCGCCGATGTGGGCGAACGCCAACCGATCCTGCCGTACGGAGCCGGATACAAGTTCGACACCAACCACTTCCTCGAGCTCTGCCGGAAGAAACTGAGCGAGACCGGGAACGAGCTCCTCCTCAACACCGAGACCCGCCGGCTCATCGTCGAAGACGGCACCGTCGTGGGTGCCGTGGTCACCTCGGCAGACGGCGAGGAGCGGGAGATCCGTGCGGGCTACACCGTGATCGCCACCGGTGGGTTCCAAGCCGACCCGGAACTGCGTGCGCGACACCTGCACCCGGAAGCCCGGACGATCGAACTGCGTTCCAATCCGAACAGCGCCGGCGGCGGGCACCGACTCGCACGCGAGGTCGGGGCCGCCTTCGGCAAGGAGCACGCGGGGTTCTACGGACACCTCATCCCGAGCGGGATCTCATTGGGAGAGGACGACTTCGTCGAGCTGGCGCTGTACTACAGCGAGCACTGCCTGCTGTTCAACGTCGAGAACAAGCGCTTCGTCGACGAGACCCTGGGCGATCACCTGAACACCATCGAACTTCTCGAACAACCCGAGGCCCGAGGTCTACTGGTCGCCGACGCACGTGTGTACCGGGACTGGATGACCGCGCCCTACGTCGAAGGCGCCGTCGCCCCGGACAAGTTCGGGATCACCGCCAAGCGTGGCGGCCGGGTCGGCATGGCCGAGTCCCTGGAGGAGTTCGAGTACCTTCCCGAGGAATGGGGCTACGACGGCAAGGCCATCGCCGCCGCGATCACCGAATACAACGAGGCGGTCAAGGAGAACAAGGCCTCGCCGGCGCACACGCTCGACCCGCAACCGCTCGACGAGGCCCCGTACTACATCATCGAGACGGTCCCCGCGGTCACCTTCCCGTTCTACGGAATCCTCATCGACACCGAAGCTCGTGTGCTCGACGAAGCGGGACAACCGATTCCGGGTCTTCTTGCGGCAGGATCGGACACCGGTGGGCTCTGGTACCGCGCCTACGGCGGCGGCCTGGCGACAGCGCTGACCTTCGGCCTGACGGCCGCGAACACCGCGAGCTCGACCCTGTCGGTGCGCTGAGCCGACGCACCTGAAGCGACAAAGAGAGCGCCCGACCGACAGGTCGGGCGCTCTCTTTTCTCCGGGTCAACGCTTCGGAAGGACGACGGCGCGGCCGGGTAGCTCGCCGCGGCGCAACTGCTCGTACGCCTCAGGTGCATCACGCAGATCGAAGGACACGGTCTCGGCGGTGAGATCACCGGCGGCGGCCAGTGCCACCACCGCGGCGAGGTCGGATCGTGTGCCCCAGAACGGTGCTCGGACCTGCCAACCCGAGGCCAGACCGACGTCCTTGCCGACCGTCACGCGACCACCGGACGTCCCCACGATCACCAGGCGGCCCCCGGGCCCGAGAACGGCAGAGGCCGGTTCGACCGTCGCCGGGGCGCCGGCGAAGTCGAGGACGATGTCGGCCCCGCCGCGTGCGCGGATGTCCTGGGCCGCCTCGTCGACCGACGGATACGACGCGTCGGCCTTCAGAGCCAGGGCCAACGCACGGGCCTGCTCACGGTTGTCGACCGCGATCACCGCACACACACCCATGGCACGCAGGATCTGAATCGCCATGTGGCCCAAGCCCCCGACGCCGATGACGACGGCGACCATCGAGGAGTCGATCAGGTCGGAGTTCGACGAGATGGCATGGTAGGCGGTGAGACCGGCGTCCGCGAGGGGCGCCGCGACCGCCGGATCGAGACCGTTGGTCGGGACCAGCACATCCGCCGACGGAACCAGCAGGCGTTCGGCCAGCCCGCCGGGATGTCCGAGGCCGTTGCCGATCCGTGGGTTCCGGCCCCCGGGCTCGCGAGCCAGCGAGAGGCAGTAGTTCTCGCGCCCACGGGCACAGTTCCGGCAGGTTCCGCACGACCAGATCCCGTGCACGACGACAGTTTCGCCGATCCAGGCGGGATCGGCCTGAGGCCCGACCGCACGCACGGTCCCGGCCACCTCGTGGCCGAGGGTCAGTGGGAGCGGGTAATCGAAGACCCCGGACGGGGTGTCCATGACGTGCAAGTCGGACAGACAGAGTCCCGCGGCGTCGACGTCGAGGAGAAGTTCGGTGCCGGTCGGTTCCGGGTCGGCGATCTCCCGCACCACCGGGGGACGCCCCCATTCGGTGAGTTGTACTGCCAGCATTGGTCAACTCCTGTTCTCGTCCAGACGCACGAGCGTCTTCCCGGTGGTGAGTCCCTCGAGCATCGCGGCCAGAGCCGCGGGCGCGGACTCCAGACCGTCGAAAACGGTTTCCTCGTAGTGCATCCGACCCTGCGCCAGGTGTTCGCCGATCTCGCGCTGCATGGCCGGGAGAAGGTCGTTGTAGGAGCCCGCGCGGTAACCCTGCACGGTGATGCTCTTGGAGACCAGTTGAAAGAGGTTGCGGGGACCCGGCGGTGGCGTCTCGGCGTCGTACGCGGCGATGGCCCCGCACACGGCGACCCGACCACCGGGGTTCATCGCATCCAGAGCCGCTTCGAGATGATCGCCGCCGACGCTGTCGAAGTAGGCGGTGATGCCCGCGGGTGCCGCCTCCGCCAGACGGTCGGTCAACGAGGCCCGGTGATGGTCGAAGGCGGCATCGAGTCCGAGTTGCTCGCGGAGGTACTCGACCTTCGCCGGACTGCCGGCGGAACCGACGACGGTGGCACCGCGCAGGCGCGACAGCTGTGCGACGAGACCGCCCACGGCGCCGGCCGCTGCCGAGACCCACACCGTGTCGGTGGGTTTGACGTCGAGAACCGCGTGCACGCCCGCGTAGGCGGTCAACCCCGAACTGCCCAGCGGGCCCAGAAACCACTGGGGAGGGTGGTCGAGGGTGTCGACGACCGAGAGGCCGCCGTATCCGCCGAGGGTCGCGCCGTCGGCACGGACGACGGCATGTTCACGGAATCCGCACAGGTGTGAGACATGTTGTCCGACCTCGAAATCCCCGGATCGGGAATCGACGACGACCCCGAGCGCCAGACCTGCGAGAGATTCGCCGAGTGTGAACGGGGGAAGGTACCCGTCCGGGGTCGTCTCGGCCAGTCTGATCCGGATCGACGGATCTACCGACAACCAGGTGTTCCGCACGAGCACGTCCCCGGTGCGCAGCGGTGGCAGAACCTGTTCGGTGATGGCGAGATCACCGGGGCGCAGTGGTCCTCGGGGTCGGCGCGCGAGCGTCACCACCTGCGTCGAGGAGATCATCTGCGGAAGTGGTCCACGCCGTCGATGCACCGGACCGTGAGACGGCTGTCGGCGACGAGGACGTCGAGGTGCGCCATCGTCTCGCACACGGCGATCAGCTGGTTGAAGGTGTCGAGCGAGGAGAAGGGTCGGTTGTGGCGGGTCCAGAGGAGTCTCTCGGCGACCTGATGACCGGGCAGTGCGCGCCCGGCGTCGTCGAACACCGCCAGGATCTCGTCGAACCTTCTCCGGTGGTGTTCCAGGAGGCCCTGGGCGCGCTCGCCGACGAGGCCACCGACGTCGCCGTGCGCCGGGGCGATCGTGCGCGGGGACTCGTCCGCGACCATCAGTTCGAGAGAGCTGAGGAACTTGGCGAGGGGGAGATCCCAGACGCCGAGTTCGAAACCGATCGACGGCGTGATCGTCGGCAGGATGTGATCGCCGGTGAACGACAGGCCGGTGTCGAGGTCGTGGAAGACCATGTGGCCCTTGGTGTGGCCGGGGGTGTGTACCGCCTCGATACGTCGGCCGGGCAACGGCAACGGTCCCGGTTGCAGCCAGGTGTCCGGGGTGTCCCAGTCGTCCACGTCAAACGGCTCGTCGACCGTCAGGCGGTAGACCTCGTCGGCGAGCTCGTATGCGCCGGACCGACGGGCCTGGACGAGTGACTCCTCCGGCACATTGCTGTTGATCCGGGCGATCTCGACCAGGCCGTGTGCCTCGCGCGCACCCATGTGGATGGCGCAGCCATACCTGCGTCGGAGTTCGACGGCGAACGTGTAGTGATCGCGGTGGATGTGCGTGACGAAGATGTCGGTGATCTCGTGCGGGCGGCGGCCGATCGAGGCGAGGGCGGTGGACATCTCCTCATGGGTGCCCGGTCGGTGCCATCCGCCGTCGATCAGGGCGAGCCCCGAGTCGGTCTCGAGCACATAGACATTCACCGCTCGCAGCCCGTCCTGGGGCAGCTCGAGCGGGATGCGGTGCACGCCGTCGACGACGGGGTGGCATCCCGGCTCGAGCCAGGCCGTACGGCTCACGGCCGAACGGTTCACGGCGTCGGTGCAGTCAGCGGCACCATGGTCTTCTCGTCGCCGTACCAGATCATCCGACGTCCGCGCATCGCGCCGACGTGCTCGACCGCCGCCGCCCACTCGGGGCTGCGCAGGGCCGCCTCGAGGGCTTCACGGGATTCGAAGCTCAGGACCGACAATCCGTCCCACCCTGAGGACTTCTCGTCGAATCCCTCCACGATCTCGGTGTGCTGCCAGCGCAGGAGGCCGGGGAGCGGGTAGGTGACGTCGGCGTGCTCGCCGCGCCACCACTCGATGAACTGGTCGTGGGTCCAGTCGCTCGGTCGGGACGCGAGCACCATCAGATTGAACATGTCGTTTCCTAGCGTCGTTGCGGTTCAGGCGTTTTCGTGGGTACGTCCGGCGAGCCGGCTGGCCAGCGAGATGGCGTCGGGACGCGAGAGCTTCCCGACCCGGTTCTGGGGGAGATCCTCGACGGAGAAGACGTACTCGGGCCACTTGAACTTGGGGAATCCGGACCGGTCGAGTTGTGCGGTGATCGACTCGAGCGTGATCTCCGCGTCCCCCGCGACGACGAGAGCCGCGGCCCGTTCGCCGAGCAGGTCGTCGGGAACCGGCACCACGCAGACCTGCACCACCCCGGGCAGACCGGCGATCGCGCTCTCGACCTCGTTGATGTCGATGTTGCGTCCGCCGCGGATGATGATCTGCTTCTGTCGGCCCATGACCTGGATGAAGCCGTCCTCGCCGACCTCGACGAGGTCGCCGGTGGGCAGGAAGCCGTCGGCGGTCAGCTCCGGGGGTTGCGGGACACCGCCACGCGCGTACCCGACGAACAGCGACGGGCCGCGGACCTGTGCATCACCGATCTGACCGGGCGGCAACTGGGCGCCGGATGCGTCGACGGCGCGGATGACGGTGCCGGGGAACGGCTTTCCGTCGCGTCCGAGACGCAGCTCCGGCGGGTCGGTCGGCAACGGGCTGGTGTGGCCGAGGCATTCGGACATGCCGAACACGCGCAGGAACGTGGTTCCCAGGGTCTCCTCGGCCTCACGCAGCGCGCGCACGTTCATCGGTCCGCCGCCCACCGTCATGGCACGCAGTGAGGTCAGCGGTTGGTCGGCGCCGTCGGCGATGGAGAGCTGGAGCGCCATCGTGGGGACGAGCATCGTCCAGGCCACCTCGTGGCGGCGCATGGCCTCCAGGGCTCCCGCGGGAGTCCAGCGCTCGATGCTGACCATCCGGCCGCCGAGGTAGGCGGGCAGGTAGAGGCCGAAGCAGAACGCCGCCACCGACGACAGCGGGACGAACGCGCCCACCGCCTCGCCGGAACGGAGCCCGACGATGTCGATGGTCGACTGGGCGGCGTAACGGATGGCCTCTTCGGATTGCACAACACATTTCGGCCGTCCGGTCGAGCCGGAGGTCATGGCGACGGCGGAGCCACCGGCCCAACGGTCGATCGCGCCGAAGGTGTCCGCGGCGAGCACGGTCCGGTCCCCGGCGAGCAGGCGATGACCGAACCGGCCGTCCGTGGCGCCCCAGTGCTCGAGCACCTCGTCGGTGGCGATGACCACGTCGGGTGCGATGTCCTCGACGGCCAGGTCGAACTCGGAGGCGGTCGCGTGCGGGCTCAGGACCGCGACGACACCGTCGCGCAGGCCGGTGGCCACCACGCAGGCCAGGGTCAGCCAGGTGTTGTCGGCCTGGACGATCACCGTGGGGGCCTCGTCGCGGTGGGCGGCGATGGCATCGGCGACTCGTTGTGCCGTCGACACGACGGTGCCGATCGCGTGCTCACCGAACTGGTCGACGACCGCGACGGCGTCGGGGGTGCTGCTTGCCCGTTCGAGCAATTCGGTTGCCAGAGTCTTCATTTCGCCTCACTCAGGGAAGTTCCGACGTGATGGGTATGGGTGGTGGTCATCGTGCGGTCCACCCGCCGTCGACGACCAGGGTCTGCCCGGTGACGTAGGAGGACGCATCCGAGGACAGGAACAGCACGGCGCCGTCGACCTCGCCTTCGCGTCCACCTCGTCCCAGCATCGTGTTGCGACGGACCCAGCCGGCCGACTTCTCGTTGGTGAACAGTCCGTCGGTCATCTCGGTGTCGAACCAACCCGGGACGACGGCGTTCACCCGCACCCCGCGGCGGCCCCACTGGCCGGCGAGTTCGCGGGTCATGCCGAGGGTCCCGGCCTTGGACGCGGCGTATGACGCCCCGCCGATGGGGGCGGTCGACACGAGGCCGACGACCGACGCGATGTTGATGATCGACGCGTTGACCGGGGTGTCGTCGTCGGCGTTCTCGGTCAGGCGGGTGACGAGATGCGTGGACAGGTGGAAACCGGCGAGGAGGTTGAGGTCGAGGATGCGGGCGAAACCCTCGGGTGTCTCCTGCTCGGCGTGGGGCGGACCGGCCATACCGGCATTGTTCACCAGGATGTCGACGCTGCCCGCCGAGTCGAACGCCGTGTCGATGAGTGCGCGACGGTCGGCGTCGTCGGTGACGTCGCAACGGAACGGGACGACGCTGGGGTACTTGTCGGCGAGCTCCTGCAGACGGTCGAGCCTGCGAGCGGCCGCGTAGACCGTGGCACCCGCGCCGGCGAGCGTCGCGGCGAAGCCCAGGCCCAGGCCCGACGACGCCCCGGTCACGACCGCGGTCTTGCCCGCGAGCCCGAAGAGTGCCGCCGGGGAACCTCCCGGATGATCACTTGTGTCGATGGTCATGGTTCTCCTCAGTAGACCGCGGTCCGGCCGCCGTCGACCGGGATCAATGCGCCGGTCGTGTAACCGGCGGCGTCGCTCGCCAGATGGGTGACCATCCCGGCGATCTCCTCCGGCCGTCCGAGGCGTCCGGCGGGAAGGCGGTTGGTGACCAGCCCGATGAACTCCTCGTCCCAATTCTCCGCCATGTCGGTGGCGAAGCTGCCGGGCATCACGCAGTTCACGCGCACCGTCGGTGCGTATTCCTGCGCGAACGCCTGGGTGAGGGCGTTGAGGCCGTTCTTGGCCGCCGCGTACATCGCCTCGGCGGGGCTCGGGCGCACCGCCCCGATGCTCGAGATGTTGATGATCGAGCCGCCGCCGTTGGCGCGCATCCGATCGCCGGCCACCGCCATGAGCCGGAACGGTCCCTTGACGTTGACCTCGATGGTCTTGTCCCACAACGACTCCGAGACCGACATCAGGTCCTTCTCGAGCGGTGCGATGCCGGCGTTGTTGACCAGGATGTCCAGGCTTCCGTGACGTTCGATGATGCCGTCGACGGCGGGTTCGAGCTCATCCCAGCGGCCGACGTGCAGGGCGAGCGGGTGCGCTTCACCGGTCGTCACGTCGTCGAGGGCGGCGACGGCCTCCACGCAGGCGTCGAGCTTGCGGCTGGCGACGACGACCGTTGCGCCGGCTTCCTTGAGACCCCGGGCGATGGCCAGTCCGAGTCCCCGGCTCGCGCCGGTGACCAGAGCGACCTTTCCGTTCAGTTCGTTGCTCACGAGTGCTTCTTCACTTCCAGTCGGGCGATGGTGCGCAGGTGGACCTCGTTGGGGCCGTCGGCGATCTGCAGTGCGCGGGTGATCGCGTGGAGTCGGGCCAGGACGGTGTCGTTGCTGACGCCGGCGGCGCCGTAGGTCTGGACCGCCCGGTCGACGACCTTGTGCGCGACCTCCATGGCGGAGACCTTGATGGCCGCGACCTCGGAGCGGGCGGCGGCGTTGCCCTGGGTGTCCATCAGCCAGGACGAGTACAGGACGAGCAGGCGGATCTGGTCGATCTCGATCCTGCTGCGGGCGATCCACTCGCGGACCACACCGCGGCTCGCCAGCGGGCCACCGAACGCGACGCGCTCCTGGGCGCGGCGGCACATCATGTCCAGCGCACGTTCGGCCATGCCCACCGCGCGCATCGCGTAATGCATGCGCCCCGGTCCCAGGCGACCCTGCGCGATGGCGAAACCGTCGCCCTCCTCGCCAAGCATGTTCTCCACCGGCACCCGGACGTCGGTGAACTGGACCTCGCCGTGGCCGAGACGGTCTTTGAACCCGAACATCGGGAGGTCGCGGATGACCTCGATACCGGGAGTGTCCGTCGGCACCAGGATCATGCTCTGCTGGCGGTAGGTGGGCCCGTCCGGATCGGACTTGCCCATGAAGATGATGAGCTTGCAGTCCGGGTCGAGGATCCCGGAGGTGTACCACTTGCGTCCGTTGAGCACGTAATGGTCGCCGTCGCGGCGGATCGTCGAGGTGATGTTGGTGGCGTCCGACGAGGCGACCGCGGGCTCGGTCATGGCGAACGCCGAGCGGATGCTGCAGTCCAGCAACGGCTTCAACCACTGGGCCTTCTGCGCCTCGGTGCCGTACATGGCCAGGATCTCCATGTTGCCGGTGTCCGGGGCCGAGCAGTTGATGGCCTCGTTGCCGATGATCGAGCGTCCGACGATCTCGGCGAGCGGGGCGTACTCGAGGTTGGTGAGTCCGGCGCCGAGCCCGTCGTGCGTCATGAAGAGGTTCCACAGACCGAGGTCGCGGGCGGTCTTCTGTAGGTCACGCATGATCTGCGGCTGCTCATGCGGGTTGTCGTTGGCCTCGATCTGCTCGTCGTAGATCTTCTCGGCGGGCAGGACATGATCGGTCATGAACGACTCGAGCCGGACGGCGAGGTCGCGCGTCCGGTCGGAGTAGGCGAAGTCCACGGGGAGTCTCCTGAAGTCGGATGGTCGGGTAGGGGTGGTTTCTCGGCTAGGTGCGGGCCATGAGTGCGGTGCCGGTCTCGATGAGGCGGGAGATGGTGGCGGGCAGCTTCTCCTGATCGGGATCGTGGTGGCGTCCCTCGCGGTGCCGGCGCAGGTTGTGGCCCATGATCGCCGCCATCTTGAGGCGTCCGAGGGCGTCGAACCAGGCGAGATCGGGCAGGGCGGGTCCGCCCGCGGTGTAGGCGTCGACGAGTTCTCCGGCACTCGGCAGGGAGGGGACCTCACGGCCGACCCCGGGGAAGTTCGTCCCGTCGGCGAACACCAGGAACCAGCCGAGTTCGACGCGCGGGTCGCCGACGCTCCAGATCTCCCAGTCGATCAGCGCGACCGGCTCGACGCCGTCCGAGATGATGTTCCCCAGGCGGTAATCACCGTGGACGAGGCAGGGCGCGATGGGGTCGGGCACCGTGGCGGCCAGGGCGTCGAGGAGTTCGGCACCACCGACGACGAGCTCGGGCGGTACCGCGCCCAGTGTCTTGCCCCAACGGGCGAGTTCGTCACCGGGCGACAGCACCGGTCCGGCCACGTCGCCGGCGAGACCGGGGAGTTTCCGGTGATCGACGGCATGGAGACGGGGGAGGATCTCGGCGGCGCGCAGCATCCGGGCCGCGGCGAGGTCGGGAGCCACGGCCGGGTCGTCGAGGACGGGCTCGAGCGATTCACCGGCGACGAGTTCCATGGCGAACCAGGCGGGTTCCTCACGGTCGACCTCGAGCACACGGGGCACCGGCACGTCGGTGTCGGCCAGAGCCGTCAGGATCGTGGCCTGCCGCAGCATGTCGTGCCGGCCGATCGACTTCTGGCCCTCGGGAACCGCTTTCACGACCCATTCGCTGCGGGACCCGGCGTCGTCGAGGGTTCCGACGCGGAAGGTCAGCCCGGAGTGTCCGCCGGGAAGCACCGCGAACGAATCCACGGTCAGCCCGTGGGAGGCCTGCAGGCGGTCGGTGACGCGCTGCTCCAGGGTGGGGGTCACAGTCGTGGCTCCTTCGGGAGGCCGAGGACGCGCTCGGCGATGATGTTGTGCTGGATCTCGTCGGTGCCGCCGGCGATCCGGTAGCCGGGAGCTCCGAGGACGTGCTCGGTCCAGGCGAAGGTGCCCCAGGTGCCGTTGTCGGCGACCAGATCTCGACCGAGGAGAAGGCGGACCAGCTCGCTGGTCCGTGCCATGGTGTCGACGGCGAGCAGCTTGCCCAACGACGCCTCCGGGCCGGGGTCGACACCGCCGAGCATGGCCTGGGCGACCCGCATCCCGGCGATCCGCTGGACCGCGGTGCGGGTGGCGAGGTCGGCGACCTTGTCGCGCTCCACATCCGACAGTTCGCGTCCCAGGTGGCGGGCCAGTTCGAGAGCCTGGTCGGCGTTGGCCAGACCCAGTCCGGCGCCGTCGAGACGTTCGGCGGCGAGGACGGTCAGGGCCACCGACCAGCCCTCACCGACCGGGCCGAGCCGGAGCGAGTCGTCGAGCACGACACCCTCGAGGTAGACCTCGTTGAAGGAACTGCCGCCGGTCATCTGCCGGATCGGTCGCACGGTGAGGCCGTCGACGTCCATCGGGACGAGGAAGACGGTGAGACCCTTGTGCTTGGCCGCCTGGGGATCGGTACGGCACACGGCCACACCGAAATCGGCGACGAGGGCACCTGAGGTCCACACCTTGTGGCCGTCGAGCCGCCAGTTGCCGTCCTCGGTGCGGACCGCGCGCGTCCGGACCGCGGCGAGGTCTGAGCCGGCCTCGGTCTCGGAGAAGAGCTGGCACGCGATGAGGTCGGTCCGGAGCATCGCCCGCACGAACCGCTCCTGCTGATCCGGCGTTCCCCACTGGGCGATGGTCGGTGCAACGAGTTGCTGTGTGACCGAGAACATCTCGGTTCGCTTGGGGATGTCGTAGTGGTCCTCGGCGGCGCGGAAGGCCAGTTCGTAGGACATCGGCAGATCGCGGCCGCCGTAGGCCTCCGGCCAGGTCAGGGCGCCCCAGCCGGCGTCGAACTTGGTCTGCTCATAGGCGGAGATCGCGTCGGTGTGGGCCCGCTCCTCCTCGGGGGTCCAGTTCTCGAAGACGGCGACGGAGTCGCTGCCCACGCCCCACACCGCATCGGTACGGCGCGGAGCGATCGTCGAGAGCCAGGTGTGCGCATCGTCGGTGAAGGTCGCCAGATCCGGCAGTGTGGTCGTCATGTCGATCCGATCGGTGGAAGTGGTGGGTCAGACGGCGAGAACGGTGCAGGCGCTGATGCCCGGCGCACCGTAGACATGGGTGAATCCGACCTTCGGCGAATCGTCGACCTGCCGGTCACCCGCCTCGCCGCGCAACTGCGTGACGATCTCGTGGACCTGACGCAGGCCGGAGGCGCCGATCGGCTCGCCGTTGGCGATACATCCACCATCGGTGTTGACCGGCAACGTGCCGCCGATCTCGGTGCGTCCCTGGGCGATCCACTCTTCCTGCTCGCCGTGTTCGCAGAACCCGCATTCGGCCATGTGCATGATCTCCGCACCGCTCTCGGTGTCCTGGAGTTGCGCGACGTCGACGTCTGCCGGCCCGATGCCGGCCTGCTCGAAGGCGGCCCGAGCGGCGTCGGTGCTGACGCTGACCGGTTCGCCGGTGCCCTGGACCGCCGGGCTGAAGACCTCGAAGGAACCGAACTGCCGGGTGCGGTGGCTGATCGCCTTGATGGCCACCGGGCGGCCGCCGAGTCGGCGGACCGCGGACTCGCTCGCCACCACGATCGCCGCCCCACCCTCACCGGGGGAACAGAACATGTACCGGGTGAGGGGGTCGTTGACCATGTCGGCGTCCCGGATCACGTCTGCAGGCATGGGATCTCGACGCCAGGCGTTGGGGTTGAGCGCACCGTTGCGGTATGCCTTGGCGGCCACCTCGGCCAGGGTGTCCCGGGAGATCCCGTGAGCGTTCATGTAGCGGGCGATCTTGGAACCGAAGAACTGGGTGGTGACCATGAGGCCGGCCTCGCCGTACCCCTCGGGCAGGCCCCACTCCGCGGGGAGCGGGTCGAAGGCGCCGCGCGGGTGCTTGTCGAAGCCGACGGCCAGGGCTACGTCGGCGGCGCCGGCACGGACCGCGTTGACCGCGGACACGAGCGCGCTTCCGCCTGTGGCGCAACCGTTCTTGACGTTGGTGAACGGGATACCGGTGAAGCCCAGCTCGGCGACGAGGGTGTCGGCGAGTCCGGACCCGTCGCTGCCGCCGAAGGCGACCTGGACGTCAGGCCACGTGAGGCCGGCATCGGTGAGTGCGGTCTGGATGGCGGTGACTGCCATCTGGCGTCCGCTGATCCCGTTCTGGCGCCCGAACTTCGACAGTCCGGCGCCGATGATGAAGACGTCTTCGCTCATCGTCGGTCCTCCTGGTCGGCGGTGGGTTCGGGCAGCACGAGGAAACGTGGAACGGGTTGGGTCGCGATGAGGGTGGCGGGTGCTCCCTGCAGGCCTTCGACGGTGTCGGCCTCGAGGATGCCCGCGACGCGGATGCCCTCGGGGAGTTCCACGTATCCCATCGCGAACGGGGAGAAGCCCTCGGGGGGAGGAACATACGGCGGCGACTTCGGTGCGAAACGCTGCACCGTGTAGGCCCAGACGGTGCCTCGGGTGCTCAGCTCACGCGGATGGGCGGTGGCGGTTGCGCATCGCGAGCAATACGTGCCGGCGGGAAAGCCGACCGTGCCGCACACCGTGCATTCCGATCCGTGGAGCACCGCGGGGTCCGTCGCGTCGTCGGCGACGGCGTTCCGGACGGTACTGTCGTCGACCGTCATGTTCCTCCCCTTTCAGTTCTTCTCTGTTTTCTCGAGGGCTGGCTTCTCAGCTGATGAGTGGCTGAGCGATCAGCGGCCGACCCACTTGGGCTCACGCTTCTGCAGGAAGGCGTTGACGCCTTCTTTGGCGTCCTCGGACTGCAGTGCGTTGCCCACGGCCAGGTGCTCCATGACCATCAGCGACTGGATGTCGGCGTCGAGGCCGCGGTCGATCGTCATCTTGGTCAGCTTCATCATGAACGGGCTCTTGTCGATGAGCGGAGCGATGAAGTCGGCCTCGAGCTTGTCGAGGTCGGCGGCCGGTGCCGAAGCGTTGATCAGGTCCCACTCGGTGGCTTCCTTGCCGGACAGCAGCTTGCCGGTGAGCATGAGCTCCTTGGTCTTGCGGACGCCGATCATGCGCGGCAGGCGGTAGATCGGGCCGGCGCCGCCGAACAGGGCGCGACGGATGTGGAAGTCGCCGATCTTGGCATCGTCGGCCGCGATGGCGAAGTCGCACGAGATCATGAGCTCGAAGCCGCCGGCGGTGACGTAGTCCTCGAGGACGGCGACGGACGGGGTGTTCATCGAGTACAGGCGGTCACAGACCTTGGCCGAGAGCACGGCGACGTCCATGGCGGTGGTGCTGCCGACGTAGTCACTGAGGAGGACGTCGAGGTCGAAGCCCGAGCAGAACTGATTTCCCTTGCCGCGCAACACCAGAACGAGCAGATCGGGGTCGTTGTCGACCTCGGTGATGATCTCGTCGAGACGGTGCAGCAGCTCCGGGGTGACCGCGTTCTTCTTGTGCGGGCGGTTCAGCCAGACGCGAGCGACGGGGCCGTCCTTCTCCAGGATGATGTGGTCGGTGTCGATCATGGGATTCTCCTTCGAGGGTGTTCGAGTTGAACTGGATTCACTTCAGTTCTAACGGTCACCTGAACTGAAGTCAATACTCGACGGGGCACCAATCCTGAACTAAGTTCAGCTCATGACTGTGATCGACAACTACTACGCGACGATCGACGCCGGACGACTCGACGAGGCGGTGGCGATGTTGGCTCCGGACGTCGAGTTCGCCATGATCCTGCCGAACGGCGAGAACCGAGGTTCCGGGCGCGACAAGATGCTCGAGTATCTTCGAAATCGCCCGCCGGTCAACCGAAAACACGTCCTCGCCCGACTTGCGGCCGACAAGGACCTCGAGTTCACGCAGGGCTCGGTCACCGAGGACGGCATCCGCACGACGGGGTTCTTCGTCGGGGCGATGCACATCGGGGACGACGGCCTCGTCGACCGCTATCAGGTGAGCTTCAGTCCGGACTTCGCCCTACTCCCCGAAGGAGCCAATCGATGACAACGACCACCACCACTCCGATCCTCGCGCAGTGGTTCGAGTACATGGATTCCGTCGATCCCGATCGGGTTCTGGGGATGATCGCCGACGACTTCGTCATGTCGGTGCAGTTCTCGAAGGGCGCGGGACAGTCGGCCGAGTTCGTCGGTGACCGCGCCGGCCTGGTCGGTTACCTGGAGCAGCGCGAGAAGAGCGTTCTGGTCCATCACGTCGACATCGGCGTCACCGCCGACGGGTGCGAGATGGTTCTCGGACGGACCACGCGGGCGGGGGAGTTCGAGGCATCCTTCACCGCCACGGCACAGGTGAACGGTGCCGGCCTCGTGCGGCGACTGCTCATCGCGCGCACGCCCGAGGTCTCGTTCGCCTGATTCGGCCCCGAATACAAGCAACACCTTCTTCATGCTGGCCATGACGTCGCTACCTGCGGAAACGCGGGTGGCGGCGTCGTGGGTCTCCGGTCCGCTCGCATACCGAACCCAGCCGATGCAGAGGTATGACCTCATGAGAAATTAGGCAGGTTCGTGATTGACATCACTAGGAACCCCGGCTAAATTTCAGAACTGAGATCAGTTCAGTTCGATCCCCGGTCGCGCTGAGATCACCGGATCAGCCGGCCGCGGTCATCGCGGATCATCCGGCACCGGAAACCCTTGACGGAAGGTAGATGTCGCATGAGAGGTATGACCCGCGCACTGGCCGCCATCACGGCCGCGGTCACCACCGTGACCATGCTCGCGGCGTGCGGTGGGGACACCGGTACGTCCGGCGGACCTGTGGACGGCTCGTGGGACGACGTGGTCGCCGCGGCGAAGAGTGAGGGGAAGGTGACTCTCTACTCGAGCCAGAAGCCGGCGAACCTCGAGGCGCTCGAGAAGGCGTTCGAAGCCGAGTACCCGGAGATCGCCCTCGACTTCGTGCGCGGGACCGACGTGGAGATCAACCCGAAGGTCGAGACCGAGAGCCGGACCGGCAAGGGCATCGCCGACGTCCACATGCAGACCGATGCGGCGTGGATGAAGACCGCGGCCGAATCCGGCACCTACACAACCGATCTGGTTGGTCCGGCGCTCACCGCGCCGGACTACCAGCCCGAGAAGAGCCTCATCGACGACCAGTTCGCACTGACCAGTGCCGCGGTCTTCAGCCTCGGCTGGAACACCGACGCCGTGCCGGCCGGCCTGCGGACTCCGCAGGACGTCGTGAATCCCGCCTACCGGGGCAAGATCGGCGTCGTCAACCCCACCGGTATCGCGTCCTACGTGGACATGTACCGCTACTTCTCCAAGACCTACGGCGAGGACTACTGGAAGCAGGTCGCGGCGTTGTCCCCGCGCATCTACCCGAGCGCACTCGGAGTGGCCCAGGCACTGACCTCGGGCGAGATCTGGGTG
Source organism: Gordonia sp. GN26 (assembly GCF_054823965.1). Classification (NCBI taxonomy): domain Bacteria; kingdom Bacillati; phylum Actinomycetota; class Actinomycetes; order Mycobacteriales; family Gordoniaceae; genus Gordonia; species Gordonia sp. GN26. The sequence continues at coordinate 29,439 of NZ_JSYC01000115.1, forward strand.
ACCCCCACTGTGCAACCCCTCGTCACCGAGGTGGACAACGGCGCGCCCGTGAACTGGGCGCTTCCCCCATCACCGTGGGGTACTCCCTGGTACACCAGCGCATTGTCGGCGGCGCCGAATCCGAATGCGGCCCAGGTCCTCGTCGACTTCATGATCACCCGTGCGGGACAGACCGCGCTCAATTCCGGTTACGCCGCGGTGCTTCCCGACATCCCCGGTGCGGTCGCCCGTGCACAGGACATCGCGACGCCGGACACCGACAACCTCACCCCGGACAAGGTCCGCGAGTTCTCGCAGAGCTGGGCGGAGGATTTCCAGTGACCGGGGCTCAGGAGACCGTTGCCCGCGATCTCGAGGGCGCGGGGGTGTTGATCACCGGTGCGGCCAAGGGAATCGGTGCCGCCACCGCCGCAGCCTTCGCGGCGCGGGGTGCGGTGGTCTACCCGACCGACGTCGACGCCGATCGCGGCCGTGCCGCCGCAGCGGAATACGGTGCGGCAGAGCGGTTCAAGGTTCTAGACGTACGAGACGAGGAGGGCTGGGAGCGGGTTGTCGCCGAGATGGAGGCTGACGGCCACCCCCTGCAGGTGATGGTCAACTCGGCCGGCGCCGCCATCCGCGCCTCGCTCGCCGACACCCCCCTCGACGGGTTCCGGCGCATGGTCGACCTCAACCTCGTGGGCACCTTCCTCGGTGTGCGCACGGCCGCCCGGTACATGGTCGCCGGCGGCGCGGTGGTCAACATCTCGTCTCTGCGAGGAGTGGTGGCCACTGCCGAACTCGGCGCGTACGGAGCGTCGAAGTTCGGAGTCCGCGCGCTGACGCGGGTCGCGGCCATCGAGCTGGCACACAAGGGGATCCGCGTCAACGACGTGTGCCCCGGCAGTATCGACACCGAGATCACCGCAGTACCGGACTTCGATCACGTCGACGTGGAGAGCTACGTCCGCACCATCCCGATGCAGCGTCGGGGGGCCCCGGAGGAAGTCGCCGAGGTGATCCTGTTCCTCGCCGAACCGCGCAGCAGTTACATCACCGGCGTCGACCTCCTCGTCGACGGCGGAACCGGTGCAGGCGTGACCACACCTACCAAGAACAACCTCGACAAGAACACGGAGAACTGACGTGACATCTCGATTCTCAGTGTCCGGACTGGTCAAAAAGTACGGTGACAACGTCGTCGTCGACGATCTGGACCTACCCATCGAAGAGGGCGAGTTCCTCGTCCTGCTCGGACCGAGCGGATGCGGCAAGACCACCACTCTGCGCTGTCTGGCCGGCCTGGAAACCCCTCAGGGAGGGTCGATCTCGTTCAAGGACGAGCTGATCTTCGACGCCGACACCGGCGTGAACGTGCCGGCGCATCGCCGCAACATCGGCATGGTCTTCCAGTCCTACGCCCTGTGGCCGCACATGACCGTGCGCAAGAACATCGGGTACCCGCTCAAGGTCCGCAAGATGAAAGAGGCCCTCAAGGACGGGTCGATCGAGCAGGCCGCGCGGATGGTGGACTGCGAGGGTCTGCTCGACCGCTACCCCTCTCAGCTCTCCGGCGGTCAGCAGCAGCGCGTCGCGGTCGCACGCGGACTCGTGTCCCGTCCCGACCTCGTTCTCTTCGACGAACCGCTCTCGAATCTCGATGCCCGCCTGCGCGATCAGGTTCGGTCGCAGATCCACCAGTTGCACCAGCAGCTCGGCTTCACCGCTGTTTTCGTCACGCACGACCAGTCGGAGGCGTTCGCTCTCGGTGACCGGATCGCCATCATGAAGGCCGGCAAGATCGAACAGTACGACGAGCCCGAGCACGTCTTCGAGACCCCTGTCTCCGAGTACGTCGCGGCCTTCATCGGGATGTCGAACCGGATCGAACTCCGTCGCGGACACGACGGATGGCGTACCACCCAGGGCGACGCGGTCGACCTGTCGCGTGCACTGGTACGCGGGGTCCCGGACCGCGGTGCCGAGGCGGCTGCCCGTCTTCGACCCGATGACCTCCTGCTGCACGCGTCGGAGGCCGAAGCGCCGGCCTCCAACGTCATGCTCCATGCCGAGCTCGTCGATTTCGAGTACGGCGGACGGTATTACGACGTGACCGTGCGCTCGGGCGAGGACACGCTCCTGCTGCGTGCCTCCGCTGCCGAGCACGGTGTGACCCTCAAGAAGAGTGCACCCGGTGACAAGGTGGTCGTGAGTTTCGATCCGTCGGCGTTGCGGGTGTACCCCGACCAGGCCGATGCGGCGATCGACACCGTCTCGCAGACCGCCAAGACCGCGGTGGCGCCGGCCCCGGCGAAGCTCGCATCATGACGGCCACGGCCCCGACAGTCGGAATCGGATCGTCCCCGCGGTCGCTGGCGATCCCCGCCCAGTGGCGGGCGCGGATCGGTTACGGCATCCTGCTCGCGATCCTGGCCTACCTGGTGGTCCTCCCGATGGTCCGGCTGCAGGCACTGGCCTTCGAGGACGGCGCGCAGGGTTACCGAAACGAATACGGCCGCTTCGACATCGCCGAGACGATCTGGACGACGGTCGCGCTCGCGGGCGGTTCGTTGGTGATCGCCATGGTCCTGGGTACGCTGCTCGCCTTCGCGGCGAGCCGTCTGCCGGCGGGCATGGGCTTCCTCAAGATGATCCCCATCCTGCCGATCGTGATGCCTGCCGTCGCGAACATCGTGGGCTGGGCGTTCCTGCTCTCGCCCGGCCCCGGCTACCTGAACGTGCTCCTGCGGAAGCTCCCGTGGTGGAGCGGCAGCGACAGCGGGCCGATCGACGTGTACACCGTGCCGTGGATCATCATCCTGACCGGCTTCGGCCTTACATCCTTCGTCTACCTGTTCGTCAGTGCCGGAATGCAGAACATCAGTGCCGAACATCTGGAAGCGGCACAGACGAGCGGGTCGTCGACCGTCGGTGTGTTCTTCCGGGTCGTGCTGCCCCTTCTGCGACCCTCGCTCATCTACGGCGGCGGTATCGCCTTCCTGCTCGGTCTCGGCCAGTTCACCGGCCCGTTGCTGCTCGGCCAGAACAACGGCGTGAACGTGCTGACCACCGACATGTATCGCCGGGTGTCGGAGTCGCCGGCCGACTTCGCGGCGGCCGCGGCTGCCGGTTCGCCGCTGGTGATCCTCGGTATCGCGATCGTCCTCGTCCAGAAACTGTTGTTGGGCAATCAGAGTCGCTTCGTCACGCACGGCGGCAAGGCGTTCTCGCCGACCGGTGGCCGCGCGCGTTGGGCAAGCGCCACGCTCGTCGTGTACGCCCTCGTCGCGCTGGTCATCCCGATGGTCGGTCTCGTGATCGTGTCGCTGACGCCGTACTGGTCGGGGTCGTTGTCGTGGGGACTGTTCACCCTGGACAACTTCCGCGAACTCTTCGCGAACGCCTCGGTCACCGAGTCGATCGTCACCAGTGTCCTCACCTCGCTGGGCGCCGTCGCGATCTGTATCCCGATCGGATACGCGATGGCCAACCTCCTGGTGCGGGGTCGCCAGCACAAGGTCCTGGGTCTCGTCGGCGATCTGATCACCGCACTGCCGCTGGGCATCCCCGCCGTCATCTTCGGTGTCGGCTTCCTGCTCACCTACACCGAGCCGCCGCTGATCCTCTACGGCACGCGGACAGTCATCGTGTTGGTCTACGTGGTGCTGATGCTGCCCTTCGCGGTGCGGATGCAGATGACCGCGATGCTCTCGTTGGGCAACACCTACACCGAGGCGTCGGCGACCAGCGGCGCATCGCCCCTCGTCACCAACTTGCGGATCATGTTGCCGCTCATGCGGCCTGCGATCCTGAGCGCAGTGGCGCTGATGTTCATCCTGCTCACGCACGAGTTCGCGGCGTCGCTGCTCGTCCGGGCGTCGACCACACAGGTGATGGGCACGTTGCTCTACGACATGTGGCAGAACGGGTCGTACCCCCAGGTCGCCGCGATGGCGTTGCTGATGACGGCGGTGACCGCCGGCGGTGTCGGTGCGGCAATGGTGGTCGGCGGGCGCAATGTCCTCAGCAATCTCTGAATCGGCGTCCGAGGAGTACGTGATGGGTGTAGGTGCAGGCCGGCTTGCCGGCAAGGTCGCGCTGGTGACCGGTGCCACCGGTGGGATAGGCGTGGAGATCGTTCGACGCCTGGCCGGTGAAGGCGCCTCGGTCGTATTGACCGATGTCCCCGGTGCTCCGCTGGATCAGTTGCGGGACAGTCTGTCCGAGCCCGACAAGCACCTGGTTGCAACGCTCGACATCTCGTCGGAGAGCGGATGGGAGAGCGTCGTCGGTGACATCGCGGAGAGTCATCCCCGACTCGACCTGCTCGTCAACAACGGTGCCATCGGAAGTCTCGCGTCGGTGGTCGACGAGAAGGTCGACACCTATCAGCGCGTGATCGACATCAGTCAGACCGGTACCTGGCTGGGGATGAAGCACGCGGGCGCCCACATCGAGGCGACCGGAGGCGGGGCCATCGTCAACGTGTGCTCGATCCTGGGATCGGTTGGCGGGCTGGGCAACAGCCTCGCCTATGCCGCCGCGAAGGGGGCGGTGCGGACGATGACGAAGAATGCTGCGCTGCACTGGGCGAAGCGCGGGGTCCGGGTGAACTCGATCCACCCGGGTTTCATCGGCACCGAACAGCTCAGGGAGCGGTACGAGGGCACCGAGCGTCACGACGCGATGATCGCGAACACCCCGATGGGGCGCCTCGGCACGGCGGAGGACGTCGCGGCCGCAGTCGCATTCCTCGGCGGCGATGACGCGCTCTACATCACCGGCACCGAACTCTACGTCGACGGTGGCTGGACCTGCGCCTGAGTCAGGCGACAGGCTTTATCAACGGAGGAACACATGAGAACTCGCAGACTCGTCGGTGCGCTTGCAGCAGCGACCCTCGCCCTGACGGTCGCCGCGTGCGGAGGCGGCAGCGAACCGTCCCGCGCGGTGGACGGCCCCTGGGAGGACGTAGTCGCGGCGGCCAACAAGGAGGGCAAGGTCACCCTGTACTCCACGCAGGCCGCACCCCGGCTCGCCGACTTGGAGAAGCAGTTCGAGAAGGCTTACCCCGCCATCGATCTCGAGATCGTCCGCGGGGTCGACGCCGACCTCCTCTCCAAGATCGACGCCGAATCGCGGTCGGGCAAGGGAATCGGCGACGTTGCCGTCATCACCGACATCTCGTGGATGAAGGCGAACGCCGACAACGACGTCGCCGTCCCCGTCGTGGGGCCGGCATTCGACGCGCCGGATTACCACCGCGCGTCGAGCATCGTCGATGACCGCTTCTTCCTGGAAGGTGCCGTCATCCTCGGTCTCGGCTGGAACACCAAGGCGCTCCCCGGCGGGGTCAAGGACGCGCGGGGCCTGCTCGATCCGGCGCTGAAAGGAAAGATCGGCATCGTCAACCCGGCGACCTCGCCGACCTACCTCGATTACTACGCGCACATCGAGAAGTACTACGGCGAGGATTACATCAAGGCGCTGGCGGCCCAGAATCCGCGTATCTACCCCAGCAACCAGCCGCTGGGGCAAGCCGTCGCGTCGGGTGAGGTGACCGTCGGACTCATGACCGATCCCATGCTCACGTCCAAGGACGCCGGTGCGCCGGTGGATTGGACGGCGACCGAGCATGTCTGGGGTGCGAAGTGGTACGGACTCGCGTTGGGATCGTCGCCGCATCCCAACGCCGCCCAGGTCCTCGCCGACTTCATGGTCACGCCCGCCGGACAGGCCGCGACCACTCCCGGTTACGCCTCGGTACTGCCCGACATCGCAGGTTCGGTCGCGAACGCTCAGGAGGTCGCCGACCAGAACCTCGACGTGACCACCGGACAAGGTGCACAGAAGTACCGGTCCGAGCTGGAGCAGATTCTGAAATGAGTTCCCGACGCCTCGGGACGGTCGGCGGAATCCGCCGGCTGTCCCTGGTGGCCCTCGCCACGGCCGCCCTCACGATGACAGCGGCATGTGGCGGGGGCTCGTCCTCTTCGGAGGCGGTCTCCGGTGACTGGGACGAGGTGGTCGCCGCCGCCGAGCAGGAGGGCAGCGTCTATCTCTACTCCACCCAGCACCCGGACAATCTCCAGAAGCTCAAGGAGTCGTTCGAGGCCGCCTACCCCCGGATCACGCTCGAGTTCACCCGTGGGACCGATGTCGAGATCAATCCTCGCGTCGAAACCGAGAACCGTACTGGCAAGGGAACCGCCGACGTCCACATGTCCTCGGACTTCAGCTGGGTCACGCGGGCCGCCGCGTCGGGGCAGTACTCGGTCGAGCCGGTCGGGCCGGCCTTCGACAACCCGGCCTACGAGCGGTCTCGCAGCGTGATCGACGATCGGTTGTTCCTCGTCAGCGGTGCGGCGTTCGCCCTCGGGTGGAACACAGATGCGCTGCCGGGCGGACTCGACAAGCCAGAGGATCTCTTGTCCGAATCCCTGCGGGGTCGGATCGGAGTGGTGAACCCCGCCGGCTTCGCCCCCGTCGTGGACGAGTACCGGTTCTTCGACAAGAACTGGGCTCCCGACTTCAACAAGCGTCTCGCAGCTCTCGAGCCGCGGATCTATCCCGGCGCGCTCGCCGTCGCGCAGGCGCTCAACTCCGGCGAGATCGTCGCGACACCGATGGTCCAACCGCTGGTGCGCGAGCAGAAGACCGGCGCCCCGGTCGGATGGAAGCTGCCGCAACCCTATTGGGGCACACCCTGGTACTCCCACGTACTTACCTCGGCCCCCCATCCGAACGCGGCCCAGGTCCTGGCCGACTTCCTGGTCACCCGGGACGGTCAGACCGCTCTGTCGACCGGTTATGCGTCGGCACTCCCGGACATCCCCGGGGCGGTCGCACGAGCCCAGGACATCCCGCTCCCTGACGTCGACTCGCTCACCGCGGAGTCGGTCGATCGGTATCAGCAGGAGTGGCGCAGGCAGTTCCTGTCCTGAGTCGTCGGCCGCCGACAACTCCTCGAAAGGAGGTCCGATGACCGCCGGACCCGTATTCCCCGAACTGTTCTCGCCGATGGAGATCGGCGGACTGACCCTCCGGAACCGGTTGGTCGCTCTTCCCGCCGGCACGAGCCTCGTCGAGCACGGTGTGCCGACCGAGGGCGACACCGAGCACTTCGAGCGGCTCGCCGCCGGAGGTGTCGGCATGATCGTGGGCGGCGCGACCGTCGTCCACCCCACCACGACTCTGCGGTCACGCAAACTCGTGGAGGCCTACCAGGACGAGGTCATCCCCGCCACGGCCAAGAAGGTTGCCGCGGTGCACCGTCACGGGGCGCGTCTGATCACCCAATTGGTCCATCTGGGACGGGAGTTCATCGGGGGTGAGTCGGATTCACCGCCGGTGGCCCCCTCGTCCCTCAAGACGAACCGAGACGCCTATCCACCCCATGAGTTGACGATCGCCGAGATCGAGGACATCGTCGACGGTTGGGCGACCTCCGCACGCAATCTCATCGCCGCCGACGTGGACGGTCTTGAGATCCATGCTGCCCACGGATATCTCGTCGCACAGTTCATGTCACCGCTGACGAACCGCCGAACCGACTCCTTCGGTGGCGGATTCGAGAACCGGATGCGATTCGGGCGACTCGTCGTCGAGGCCATGCGTGCGCAGATGCCTGCCGGAAAGCTGCTCGGCGTGCGATTGAGCGGCGAGGAGGAGATCCCCGGCGGGATGACGATCGACGACTGTGTACGGATCGCGGAGTACTACGCCGACCTCGGCGTGGACTACCTCAGCATCACACACGGCACCCGCGGGTCATACGTCAAGGATTCGACGCAACCGGACGCGGTCGCGGTGGGTTCGGCAGCACGGGTGCGTGCCGCCACCGGTGTGCCGGTCCTCGTCGGACAGCGGATCCGGGATGCGGCGACCGCCGAACACATCATCAAACGCGGCCAGGCCGACCTCGTCGGGATGGCGCGGGCGCTGATCGCCGACCCTGAACTACCCAACAAGTCGGCCGAGGGCCGAATGCTGGAGATCCGGGGATGCCTCGGGATCAACCAGGACTGCCGGGCCTTCGATCCGCACCTGCACTGCGCGGTGAACGCCGAGGTCGGACGGGGCAGACACCGGAATGTCGGAATGCGGGCGCCGGAGACCAAAGAGGTCTATGTCATCGGCGGTGGCCCGGGCGGGTTGGAAGCCGCTCGCGTCGCGGCCGAACGGGGGCACCGGGTAACCCTTTTCGAGGGTGCAACCGAACTAGGCGGAGCCGTCCGGACCGCCGCACGGTCGCCGCACCGGAGCACCCTGATCGACATCGTCGACTATCTGGGCCACGAGATGCGGCGACTCAAGGTGGATGTGAACCTCGCCGCGGCCATCGATGCCGACGACTTCACCGAGATCACGGGTATCGCCGACCACGTCATCGTGGCCACCGGTTCCCGGCCGGCCCCGATCCCGTCGTGGCTGCCCCAGCACGCGTCGGCAACCGTGGATCAGGCCATCCTCGGCGATCTGCCGTCGATGGACACCCGCAACGCCGTGGTCGTCGACGACGGCGACGGGTTCTGGCCCGCCTACAACGCGGCCGAGGCTCTCGCGCAACAGGGTTGGCAGGTCACCCTGTCGACACCGTTGACCTCACTGTGCTCGCGTATCCCGGCCGAGAGTGTCGGACCGCTGCTCCGTCGACTCGCCGAGGCCGGGGCCACCCTGGAAGTCGCACGAACCCTCGAGCCGGGTGGCGACGGCTCGTTGCAGAGCCGGCCGGTTTTCGGCGGTGAGCCGCAGATCCTTCCGGAGTCGCTGATCGTCTGGCATCAGCCCCGGGTACCCCTGTCGCCGTTCACCATCGACGGGGGCGATACCACGATCAGTCAGATCGGTGACTGCGTGACCCCACGACGCATCGGACATGCGATAGCCGAGGGCTATCGCGTCGGTGCAGAGATCTGAGATCAGAGGAGAAATGATGAACGAGGCCCAGTTCGAGGGCAAGATCGCGGTCGTCACCGGCGGCGGGTCCGGTATCGGAGCCGCAACGGTGCGCGAACTCAACCGTCGCGGTGCGGAATTGGTGTACGTCGTCGACGTCTCCATCGACGGGGCGAAGACGGTGGCATCCGAGATCGACGGTGCCCGGGCTCTGGAATTGGACGTCTCCGACTCGGAGGCGGTCGCCGAGGCCTTCGCCGGAGTCGTCGCCGAGCACGGGCGGCTGGACGTCGTGGTGCACGCGGCCGGCGTGGACGACCCGACCTCGAAGACCTGGATGCAGGAGGCGGCAGCACAGGGCGAGCCCATCGACGTCACGTCGCGACTGACCGACAAGATGTGGCGACGGGTTCTGGACATCAACCTCGACGGCACGTTCTACGTGCTGCGGGAATCGGTGCGCGCCATGAAAGGTCGCGGAGGAGGCGCCATCGTGACGGTCGGTTCGTCGTCCGCCTTCGACACCCTCATCGGTTACCCGCACTACTCCGCGTCCAAGGCCGCGGTGCATGCGATGAGCCAGTCGGTCGCGAAAGAGGTTCTGCCGTTCGGCATTCGCGTCAACACGATCGCGCCCGGTCCGGTCGACACCGCCATGGCCGCGCGGACCCCGGCGCACCTTCGTGCGGCGATGGACTCCGGTCCGGCTCGTGGCTACGCCAGCCCGGAGGAGCTCGCCGACACGATCCTGTATCTGGCGTCGCCGGGAGCGGCCAATCTCGTCGGCGCGGTGGTGCTGAGCAACGGCGGCAGATTCACCGTCTGACGACAGATACCGAGAGACACGAAAAAGCCTGAGCGGAACCGATCCGGTTCCGCTCAGGCTTTGATCGTCGAAAGCGCGCTCAGGCCTTGACCATTCGGACCAGAGACTCGGTGACGGTCTTGATCATGTGGTCGGGGGAGATGGGTCCGCCGGGCCGGTACCAGCGCCACACGCTGACCATCGCGCCCAGGACCAACCGCGATGCCAGTTCGGGATCGCCGGGGGCGAAGGCACCTGTCTCCATTCCGCGCTTGAGCAACTCGGTCCAGTTGTGCTCGATCTGGGCGACCAGCTCGCGGGATTGGACCCGTTCGGTCTCTTCTTTCTCCGACTGGCGCGGAGTGCTGAGGATGTCCATGTGGTTCTGCAGGATTCGGCGCTGAAGGGCATCGGTGGGCTCGGCTTCGAGAGCCGCCGCAACCGCTGCGCGCAAGGCCTCCTCGGG
>NZ_JSYC01000116.1:0-15002 GCF_054823965.1 Gordonia sp. GN26
CTCAGTCGCGCGATGGCACGTTCGGTCTCGACAGCGACGTCGACGAGTTCGGCATCCGAACACTGCGTCAGATCGGCGGCCTGGAGTTCGGCGGTGATCCGATGCAATTCCTGCACGAGTTCACAAGCGCGCGAAACCGGGGCGTCGGACTGCGAGATCTCGGTCAAGACGGTCACCCCCCGATGCCCTTGCGAATATATGTTCGACTGTACTCTCAATTCGGTTGCTGTGCAACGACTATCGAAACTCAGTCGATCCCTGGATTTGTCGGTGTGGTCTGGTATTGCGGCCATCCGTCCGGGCTGTCGCTCGGGTGGACTCAACCCGCCAGCTGCTCCGTCAACTGAGGCACGATCTGCTTCTTCCGCGACACGATGCCCTTGCCGAAGGCATGCCTGTCGGCGATGGTGACCCCGAGTGCGCGTTCGACAGCATCCACGGGTTCGCCGACCACCAGAAGGTCGGAGTCGCAGGCGATCACATCGGTGATCAGCAGCAGGAAGAGGCCGTAACCGGCGGTCTCCTTCTCCGTGGCCATGGCCTCGAAGAGCTCGTCGCGGCGGGCGAGGATGGCGTCGGCGTCGACGGTGGTCAGCTGCGCGACGCGCACGCTCACCGAGCCCATCGTGAAGGTCTTGGCGTCGAGTCCGATGATCGACGACGCCGGCTGGTCGCCGAGTTCTGTTCCGGCACGCAGCAATTGGTTCCCGTAGTCCTCGAGGTCGACGCCCGCGATGGTTGCGAGTTCCTCCGCGGCGATGCGGTCGGAGTCGGTGGTCGTGGGGGAGTTCAGCAGGAGGGTGTCGGAGATGATCGCCGACAGCATGATCCCGGCGGTGTCGGCGGGGATCTCGACCTCGCTCTCGGCATACATGCGCGTCAGGATCGAACACGTGCAGCCCACCGGCTCGACTCGCATGTACAGCGGCGCGGCGGTCTCGAAGTTCGCGATGCGGTGGTGGTCGATCACCTTGCGGATAGTCACGTCGGCGATGTCGGCGACACTCTGCTGGCGTTCGTTGTGGTCCACGAGCATCACGTCGTGGGGACTCGCATGCTCGATGACGCGCGGCGCCGGGAGTCCGAAGTGGTCGAGGGCGAAGGCCGTCTCGCGACCGGGCTTGCCGAGTGCGACGGCCTCGGCGTCGACGCCGAGTGCCTGTTCGAGGCGAGCCAGGCCGATCGCGGAACCGATCGCGTCCGTGTCGGGGTTGCGGTGTCCGATGACGAGGACCTTCGACATGGCTACTCAGCTTTCGCTCGGCGTTGCTGAATCCCAGCCTACGGCGAGGGCCGTCGCGAATAGTTGTAAATCTACAATCGTTGTATGGCTAGAACAGATGTCGGCGCGGACGTACGCTCGCAGACCGCCACCGAGGTGTGGTTCACCATGAACAGCCTCGTCCGCGACCAGGCCAGGGAATCCCGCACCCGCATCAGCGAGGTCATCGACATCCCTTTCAGTCGGTTCCGCGCACTCCGTCGCGTGGCGGTGCGACCGATGACGCAACGCGACCTCGCGGAGCGTATGGGAGTGGACGCCTCGGCGATGAGCGGCATCGTCAACGACCTCGTCGACCGTGGACTCGTGACGAGAGAGGCCGACGCCGACGACGGGCGATGCAAACGGGTGACCATCACCGAGACGGGACGCCGGGTGGTGGATGAGGTGACCGCGAACCCCGCCACCGCACCGGAGATATTCACCGCCCTCGACGAGGTACAGCTCGGGCAGCTCGCCGAACTGCTCGACCTTCTCCGCACGGCGGCCGAGTCGTGAACGCCGCACGCGCGGCGCTGCGCGCACGGTCGGCCGACGGCACTCTGACCCGGCGGGACCGCCTCGTGATCCTCGCCACCTGCTGCCTGAGCCTGTTCATCGTCGGTCTCGACGTCTCTGCGGTGAACGTCGCTCTGCCGTCCATCAGTTCGGACCTCGGCGCGACGCCGGCGCAACTGCAGTGGGTCCTCGACTCGTATGCGCTGGTGATCGCGAGCCTGCTGATCTTCGGCGGCTCGCTCGGAGATCGCTTCGGCCGCAAGCGGATCTTCCAGGTCGGCTTGCTGACTTTCGGTGTCGCGTCGGTGCTGTGTTCGCTCGCGCCCACACCGGAGGCGCTGATCGGCGCACGCATGCTGCAGGCCGTCGGCGGGGCGATGCTCAACCCGGTCGCGCTGTCGATCGTCACCAACGTCTTCGTGGACCCACGTGAACGCGCCCAGGCGATCGGCTTGTGGGGCACGGCGTTCGGCATGAGCCTCGCGTTCGGACCGGTGGTCGGCGGGGCGCTCGTCTCCGGCATCGGGTGGGAGGCGATCTTCTGGCTCAACGTCCCGGTCTGCCTGTTCGCCCTCGGGCTGACGATGCGTTTCGTCCCGGAGTCGAGAGCCGAGCACGCACGTCGCGCCGATCCGGTCGGGCAGGTGCTGATCCTGACCCTCCTCGCGACCCTCACCTTCGCGATCATCGAGGGGCGTCCGCAGGGTTGGACGTCGCCGGGAGTGCTGGCGTGTTTCGCCGTCTCGGCGTGCGCGCTCATCGCGATGATCACCTACGAGAGTCGCCGCGAGGAGCCCCTTCTCGACCCGCGCTTCTTCCGGAGCGCGCCGTTCTCGAGCTCGGTGGCGTGTGCCGTCATCGCCTTCGCCGCCACCGGTGGCTTCCTCTTCCTCAACACCCTGTACCTGCAGGAGGTGCGCGGGATGTCGCCGCTGAACGCCGGACTGATGACCTTGCCGATGGCGGCCGCGTCCGTGGTCTGCGCGCCCATCGCCGGTCGGCTCGTGGGCGACCGGGGAGCCCGGACGCCGATGGTGATCGGGGGAGTCGGGATGGTGGCGGGCGCCCTGTTGCTCACCGGCCTCGGCAACGACACCTCCCTCGTCTACGTCGGCGCCGCCTACCTCGTCTTCGGGCTCGGTTTCGGATTCCTCAACGCGCCCATCACGAACGGGGCGGTGTCCGGGATGCCCCGCACGCAAGCGGGTCTGGCGTCGGCGATGGCCTCGACGGGCCGTCAGGTCGGCACCGCGCTCGGGGTCGCGGTGTTCGGCGCGGTGGCCTTTGCCGGGATGGAGGGATCGGTCGCCGACGGGCTCGCCTCGGCCGCCCGCCCGGTATGGATCAGCATGGCGCTGTGCGGCGCTGCGGTCCTCGTCCTCGCGTTCGTCTCGACCGGGGCGTGGGCACGCGGAACGGCTGCTCGCACCCGTGAGCGGATCGAGGCCACGTCGGGGACCTGGATCCCGTGACCGTTCCGGTCAGCGCGTCCCGGACTCGGTGACCGCCGACTCGACCGTCGTGTGCACGTCACACCACTCCGTGATCCGCTGCGCGACGGGGTCGGGCGTGCGCACCCAACCGATGTGCGTGGTGTTCCCGCCCTCCGGGCATTGCGCGTCGTCGTAGCGCCAATGGGTGATCGACTCGGGTGCGAAGGCGGCATCGAATGCCGCTGCCGCACCGTCGGTCACGATCTCGTCGCCGTCGAGCCGGATCGCCAGGGCCGGCGTGGTGATGGACCGGTCGAGCGCGAACGGCGCCCGTCCGGTCAGGACCATCCGCGCCCACTGCCTCATCAGCGTGCGGGGCGTCGGCCCGCCGAAACCCTGTCGGGGCCAGTGACCGACGATGCCCGACACCGGGGCGACGGCCGCGCCGATCGCGCCGAGGGCCACACCGCGAGCGCCGTAGTGCCGGAACGCCGGCACCGACGCACCGATCGCGACGATGCCGTCGGGCGTGTGATCGGACGTCTGCGCCACCATCGCGACCAGTTGTGCGCCGAGGCTGTGCCCGACCACCACGACCCGCGTGCCCGGGATCTCGGCGCGAGCGGCGGCGATCGCATCGGCGAGGTCGGCGGCCTCGTCCTCGTAGGACCAGTCCGCGGTACGTGACGGCGGCGTCGAACCCTCTTCCACGCCGCGGCGTGGAACGACACGCACCTCGTGGCCGTATCCCGTCAATGCCTCTGCCAACCGTCGGTAGACACGCGCCGGCACTGCCATTGCCGGGGAGATCAGGACGGTGGTGGGCCGGTCTGTGTTGGTCTGGGTCATGAATCCAACAGTGGCCGCATTCGGGCGCGGACACTACTACCTTCCAGGTAGTGGTCTGACCAGGGAGTGGTTTGAGGCGGGCCCGTTCCGGATACCGTCCCGGATGCTGCTGTGAACCCCACACCGACCGAGAGGCAAGTGACCGATGTCCGACGTGACCGATTTCTCCGAGACCTGTGCGCGTCTGGCCGACGCGATCGTGGAGCAGGGAGTGCACGTCGCGGTGGCGGAGTCGCTGACCGGCGGCAACCTGGCGAGCGAGTTGAGCAAGGCCCCGCAGGCCGGTGACTGGTTCCGCGGTGGCGTCATCGCTTACCACGAGGACGTGAAGTTCGGTCTGCTCGAGGTGCCCGAGGGGCCGGTCGTCAGCGAGACCGCCGCACGCGCCATGGCGGCGACCACCGCTCGACTCTTCGACGCCGAGATCGTCGTCGCGGTCACCGGCGAGGCGGGACCCGAACCCGACGAGGCCGCACCGGGAACCGTCTGGTTCGGATTCGACCATCGTGGCAAGGTCTCGGCGACCCGCAAGGAGTTCGACGGCGAGCCCGAAGACGTTCTCGCCCAGACCATCGCGTACTCACTCGAACTGATCGAGAGCTGTCTACGATGACCCCATGACCGTCGAGGTGGGAACCCTGCTGCAGCAGTGGCGGTCTCGCCGGTCCATCAGCCAGCTCGATCTCGCCTACGAGGTCGGGGTCTCACCGAAGCACCTGAGCTTCGTCGAGACCGGCAAGTCACGCCCGAGTCCGGCGCTGCTGCACGCGCTGGCCGAACGACTCGACATCCCTCTGCGAGATCGCAATTCGCTCCTCCTCGCGGCCGGTCACGCACCTCGCTACAGCGAAGAGCCCCTCGACTCGGCGACCATGACCCGCGTCCGCGGGGAGGTCAAGAGACTGCTCGACGCGCACAACCCGAACATCGGGATGGCCCTCGACCGCGCGTGGAACGTCGTGCTGGCCAACGACACCGCGATGCGATTGCTGTCCCTGCTCCCGGACGAGCTCCAGACCAGACCGGTCAACCTGTTCCGGGTGTCGCTGCACCCCGACGGCTTTGCGAAGATGACGCACAACCTCGACGAGTGGGCGTCCTACCTGCTCGACCTGCTCCGGCGGATGGTGCGCATCACCGGCGACGAACGACTCGCCGAGCTCGAACGAGAGGTGTCGTCGTATCCGACCGTGTCCGGCCTGAACGGCGGACACGTGTCGGGTAGGTCGCGCGAGGTGGGTTCGCTGCTGGTGCCGTTCGAACTCGAACTCGGCGACGAGATCCTGTCCTTCTTCAGCACCTTGACCACGTTCGGTTCACCCCGCGACGTCACGCTCGAGGAATTGACCATCGAGATGTTCTACCCGGCCGATGAGCCGACGGAACGGTGGGTTGCGATGATGCAGGGGTGACCGACACCGCTGATCCCGCCTCCCGTTTGCCTGCCGCCGTCCTCTGGGACATGGACGGCACACTGCTCGACTCCGAGCCGATCTGGGACATCGCGATGGCCGATCTGGCGACCCGGCACGGGATCGTCATGACCCGCGAACTCCGCGAATCGACGCTCGGCAACTCCCTGCCCGACGCGCTCGCCAAGGTGCACGACGCGGCCGGGCTGTCGGCCGACGAGCGCGATCCCGACGCGGACGGCCGCTGGACCCTCGACCGGGTGAACGAACTGTTCGCCGAGGACCTGCCGTGGCGTCCCGGTGCCCGCGAGGCGCTCGAACTCGTCGCCGACGCCGGGATCCCGATGGTGCTGGTCACCAACACGGTCCGCGAACTGACCGAGGTCGCACTCGAGACCATCGGCCGCCACCGCTTCGCCGCCACGGTCTGCGGCGACGAGGTCGCCGTCGGCAAACCCGCCCCCGACCCGTACGTGCGCGCCGCCGAACTGCTCGGTTGCTCGACCGCGGAATGCCTGGCGGTGGAGGATTCCCCGACCGGTGCGCAGGCCGCGTCGACGGCCGGATGTCCCACCCTCGTCGTCGAATCGGCGGCACCGGTGGAGCGCGGTCCGCTGCGGGTGTTCCGGCAGTCTCTCGTCGGATTGGGACTCGACGACGTCACCGAGGCATGGACCGGCGGTCTCGCGCGTATCGCGACATGCCAAAATGAGGAATCGTGAAGACATTCGAGGAGCTGTTCGCCGAACTCAGCGACAAGGCCGAGAACCGCCCCGAGGGGTCGGGCACGGTCGCCGCGCTCGACTCGGGTGTGCACACCCTGGGCAAGAAGATCATCGAGGAAGCCGGTGAGGTGTGGCTCGCCGCCGAGCACGAGTCCGACGAATCGCTGGGCGAGGAGATCTCCCAGCTCGTCTACTGGTTGCAGGTGATGATGATCAAGCGGGGCCTGAAGCTGGAGGACGTGTACCGACATCTGTGACCGGACGACCCGGCACCACAGACCACCACCTCCTGCTCAGCTGAGCGCAACCCCACGAAAAGGACATCGAGATGCTGCGAGTGGCCGTACCCAACAAGGGTGCGCTCTCCGAATCCGCGTCGGCCATCCTCGCCGAGGCGGGCTACCGCAAACGAAGTGATTCCAAGGACCTGACGGTTCTCGACAACGGCAACGACGTCGAGTTCTTCTTCCTGCGTCCCAAGGACATCGCCATCTACGTCGGGTCGGGACGCCTCGACCTCGGCATCACCGGCCGCGACCTCGCCCGCGACTCCGGCGCACAGGTCCACGAACAGCTCGCCATGGGCTTCGGATCGTCGACCTTCCGCTACGCGGCCCCGGCCGACCAGGAGTGGACCGTCGCCGACCTCGCCGGCAAGCGGGTGGCCACGTCGTACCCGAACCTGGTGCGCGACGACCTCACCGGCCGCGGCATCACCGCCGACATCATCCGGCTCGACGGCGCGGTCGAGATCTCCATCCAGCTCGGTGTGGCCGACGCGATCGCCGACGTCGTCGGTTCCGGTCGCACGCTGCGCCAGCACGGACTGGCCGCCTTCGGTGAGTCGCTCTGCGACTCCGAGGCCGTCCTGATCTCGCGGCGCGACGCCGACCTCACCAAGGCCGAGAAGCAGTTCGTCGCCCGCGTCCAGGGCGTCGTCTTCGGTCAGCAGTACGTGATGATCGACTACGACTGCCCGAAGAATCTCCTCGACCGGGCGTCGGCGATCACCCCGGGACTCGAGTCCCCGACGGTCGCTCCGATGGCCGACCCCGACTGGGTCGCCGTCCGCGCGATGGTCCCGCGCAAGGACCACCAGAACCTGATGGACGAGCTCTCCGAGCTCGGCGCGAAGGCCATCCTGGCCACCGACATCCGGTCCTGCCGGTTCTGACGCCCCTTCGAGACGGCCCTCGCGAGCTCGGGCCTCCTCAGGGAGCAAACGAGTGGCACCCCCATCCAAGAGAATGGGAGTGCCCCTCGCTGCTCCCTGAGGAGCGAGCTTGCGAGCGTCACGAAGGGTCTGCCGTCAGCCGACGGCGTTGAGCATCACCGTCTGCGCCGACCGTCCGATGTATCCGGACGTGTCGTAGAGGTCGGCGAAGGTGCCGCCGAAGCCGTCCGGTCCGGCGATCATGTGCGCGTCGATGCCGACCCACGGTCCGCTCGGCACCCGGGTCAGGTGGACGGTCGTGTCGGTGTTCATCCAGGACCAGCGGTCCGGGCGCAGCCGGGTGCCCAGTCCGTTCGCGACGTCGATGACGGTGAAGATCGACTCCAGGTCGGAGGTCTTCTCGCCCTCGACGAGCGGGATGGCCGGCCGGAGCCAGACTCCCGGGGTGATGCCGTTGCGACCTTCGGTACGCGCCGACTCGACGGTGCCGATGAATCCGACCGTGCCCCAGTCCACCGCCTCGCCGCTCTCGTCGGGGAACCCGATGATCGTGTCGAGTTCGTCGGGCAGCGGGGACAGGGGAGCGGGACCGTTGGCGATCTCGCCGGTGTCCGCGCCGCGGATGCGCCAGCCCACGGAACGGGCAGCGGTCCGGAACGTCCCGTCGGCCTGCTGCACATCGAGTTCGGTCTCGACCAGACTGATCTGGCGGCCGGGGCGGGTCACCCGAGCGTGAATCCGGTTGACGCCCAACCCGATCGGGCCGAGGATCTCGGTGGTCACGCGGGTGAAGTGCTGGGCGGGATCCGGAGCGCACCGCAGGAGTGAGCGCATCATCAGCGCCGACGGCGGGCCGCCGTGCTGCATGGTCGGCGACCACACGCTCAGGGTGGCGTCGGTCGGCTGGAAGTACTCATATCGCGCCGACGGGTCGCCGGCCGTGCTGGTGCCGTCCGACGCCGGGGCGTTGACGGGTACGTAGTACGAATTCTCCACGAGTCCAGCCTATGTGTATCTACATAATCGAGCGTCTCGGGGTGTGGGTCAGGCCGCGAAACCGGGCGGCGGACCCGGATAGGGCGGGATCTCACCGCCGAATTCGGGGCACCGCGACTGGTGTTCGCAGAAGCGGCACATACGCGACTTGCGCGGCCGGAAGTCGCCGGAGGCGACGGCGGTTCGGATGGCCTGCCAGATCGCGCGCAGCGTCCGCTCGAACCGGAGCAGCTCGTCGTGGTCGGGGTTGTAGATCAGCTGCTGGCCGTCGGACAGGTACATCAGCTGCAGCCGAGCCGGCACGACGCCGCGCGTCCGCAGGATCGCCAGCGCGTAGAACTTCATCTGGAACAGCGCCTTGGCCTCGTAGGCCTCGCCGGGGGAGCGTCCGGTCTTGTAGTCGACGACGCGGATCTCACCGGTCGGCGCGACGTCGATGCGGTCGATGAAGCCGCGCATCAACATGTCGTCGGCCTCGATCTCGACGTGCTCCTCCACCGCGTCGGCGTCGAAGGCGGTGGGGTTCTCCATCGTGTAGTAGGTCGCGATGAGTTTGTGTGCGCCGGCGATGAACGCCGCCTGGCCGCCCTCGCCGATCACCCGCGCGAGCTGCGGGTCCTCCTCGCACAACGCCGCCCAGGCGCCCTCGACGAGAAGTTCCGCGGAATCCTGCGTGCGGAGTTCGGCAGGCATGTCGAAGAGGTTCTCCAGCGCCGCGTGGACGACGGTGCCGCGCGTCTGTGCGGCGGTCGGCGTCTCCGGGAAGCGGTCGATCGCGCGGAACCGGTACAGCAGCGGGCACTGTTTGAAGTCCGCCGCCCGCGACGGCGACAGAGCCAGGGGGCGTCCGACGATCCCGCGCGCAGCCTCTGACGGCGGCGGTCCCGGCGCGGGGGCTGCGCTGGTGGAGGGGGCGTCGGTGCCGGTCATCGTGCTCACATCTCGCAGGGTAGGCCGCGGCCCCGACACTCTGCCGGTCCGACACCCACCTGCGGTCGGGTATCGTCCTCACGGCCCACCGGACTCCCGACCACCACAGTTCTCCGTACGTCGCGGAGCGTCGGAGCCGTCCACTTCACGAGAGGAAGCACCAGTGCCCACCACCGGACCGTTCGCCGTAGGCGACCGGGTTCAACTGACCGATGCCAAGGGCCGAAAGTTCACGGTGCTCCTCGAAGAGGGCAAGCAGTTCCACACCCACCGCGGGGCCATCGCGCACGACGACCTGATCGGCTCCCCCGAGGGCAGCGTCGTCTCGGCCACCAGCGGGACCCAGTACCTTGCCCTGCGGCCGCTGCTCGTCGACTACGTGCTGTCGATGCCGCGCGGGGCACAGGTCATCTACCCCAAGGACGCCGCACAGATCGTCCTCGAGGGCGACATCTTCCCGGGCGCCCGCGTCCTGGAGGCCGGCGCCGGTTCCGGCGCCTTGACCTGTTCGCTGCTGCGTGCCGTCGGCGCGGACGGCGAGGTGAACTCGTTCGAGATCCGCGAGGACCACGCCGAGCACGCGATTCGCAACGTCGAGACCTTCTTCGGTGGCCGACCGGACAACTGGAAGATCGTCGTCGACGACCTCGCGAACGTCGATCAGAACGAGCGCTTCGACCGCGTCATCCTCGACATGCTCGCACCCTGGGAGCCCCTCGACGTCGTGCGCACCGTGTTGAAACCAGGCGGAGTCCTGACCATTTATGTGGCGACCGTCACCCAGCTCTCACGCGTCATCGAGGCGCTGCGCGAGCAGGAGTGCTGGACCGAGCCCCGCGCCTGGGAGACCCTGCTGCGCGAGTGGTCGGCGGTCGGCCTGGCCGTTCGTCCCGAGCACAAAATGCAAGGCCACACCGCGTTTCTCATCACCGCCCGCCGACTCGCCGACGGCACCACCACGTTGCGTCCGCAGCGTCGGCCCACGAAGGGGTGAGTTCGGCCGGTCGCACAGGCCGCAAGATCGCGATTCCGTTGCGAAGGCGCACATTTAACACACCGTCAACACCGCCATTTGGCGGGTGAAGGGCGATTCTGCGTCCGTGCCGGTAGCGTAGGGATACGGCGCGAGCATTCCGATCGAGGGATCGGGTGATTGCCGGGGAGAGGAGTCAGCAATGACCGAATCTGACCGCCATGACGCCACCGGGGACCGCGCGGTCCCCGAGAGCGCGAGTGCACCCGAAGAGGGCTTCACCCCTGCCTACACCCCGCCTCTTGCGCGGAGTGGTTCCGAACGCCCGTCGTTCGGACGTCAGGCAGACACCGAAAGCCTCCAGGAACGCGTCGACAGCCTCACGGCACGCAACGCGAAGCTGCTCGACACCCTCAAGGAGGCGCGTCAGCAACTCGTCGCCCTGCGCGAGGAGGTCGACCGTCTCGGTCAGCCGCCTAGCGGATACGGGGTCCTGCTCGACGTGTACCCCGACGCGACCGTCGACGTGTTCACCTCCGGCCGCAAGATGCGGCTTACCTGTTCGCCGAACATCGACACCGAAACCCTCACCAAGGGTCAGACGCTGCGTCTGAACGAGGCCCTGACCATCGTCGAGGCCTGCGAGTTCGACACGGTCGGCGAGATCAGCACGCTGCGCGAGGTTCTCGGGGACGGCAGGCGGGCGCTGGTCGTCGGTCACGCCGACGAGGAGCGCGTCGTGTGGCTGGCCGAGCCGCTGCTGGGCGAGGTCGACGCGGAGGACGGCAAGCGCCGCAAGCTGCGTCCGGGCGACTCGTTGCTCATCGACACCAAAGCCGGATTCGCCTTCGAGCGGGTGCCCAAGGCCGAGGTCGAGGACCTCGTCCTCGAAGAGGTGCCCGATGTCGGGTACGAGGACATCGGTGGTCTGGGTCGGCAGATCGAGCAGATCCGCGATGCCGTCGAGCTGCCGTTCCTGCACAAGGACCTGTTCCGCGACTACCAGCTGCGGCCGCCGAAGGGCGTGCTGCTCTACGGTCCGCCCGGTTGTGGCAAGACGCTCATCGCCAAGGCCGTCGCCAACTCGCTGGCGAAGAAGATCGCGCTGGCCCGTGGCGACGACGCCAAGGAGGCGAAGTCCTACTTCCTGAACATCAAGGGCCCCGAGCTGCTGAACAAGTTCGTCGGTGAGACCGAGCGTCACATCCGGCTGATCTTCCAGCGTGCCCGGGAGAAGGCGTCCGAGGGCACCCCGGTCATCGTGTTCTTCGACGAGATGGACTCGATCTTCCGCACCCGCGGTTCCGGTGTCTCCTCCGACGTCGAGACCACGGTCGTCCCGCAGCTGCTCAGCGAGATCGACGGTGTCGAAGGCCTCGAGAACGTCATCGTGATCGGTGCGTCGAACCGCGAGGACATGATCGACCCCGCGATCCTGCGTCCTGGCCGCCTCGACGTGAAGATCAAGATCGAGCGTCCCGACGCCGAGTCGGCGATCGACATCTTCTCGAAGTACCTCACCGAGGAACTGCCGATCCACGCCGACGACATCGGCGAGTTCGGCGGCGATCGCACGGCCTGCATCAAGGCGATGATCGAGAAGGTCGTCGAGCGGATGTACGCCGAGAGCGAGGACAACCGGTTCCTCGAGGTCACCTACGCCAACGGCGACAAGGAGATCATGTACTTCAAGGACTTCAACTCGGGCGCGATGATCCAGAACGTCGTCGACCGTGCGAAGAAGTACGCGATCAAGTCGCAGCTCGACTCCGGTGCCCCGGGTCTGCGTGTGCAGCACCTCTTCGATTCGATCCTCGACGAGTTCGCGGAGAACGAAGATCTGCCCAACACCACCAACCCGGACGACTGGGCTCGCATCTCGGGCAAGAAGGGCGAGCGGATCGTCTACATCCGCACGCTGGTCACCGGCAAGTCCTCCGGGGCGAGCCGCGCCATCGACACCGAGACGAACACCGGTCAGTACCTGTAACACGCGCCTCACCCAGCAGACGACCGACTCCCCACGGGGTCGGTCGTCTGCTGTACAGAACGGCATGAAAACCGTCGTCAAGCACTAAAGTTGGCGGCGATGAACAGTACATCGATGGCTCGCGGTCGGGTGATCGTCGACGGTGGGGCGCCTCATCCGCTGGGCGAATCCCCGCGCATCACCCTGGGTCGGGAACCCGACAACGACATCGTGATCAATCATCCGATGGTGTCGCGTCGGCATCTCGCCATCGAGTGGCGCGGCACCGCCTGGTATCTCGTCGACATCGGCAGCACCAACGGCTTTTTCGCCGGCGGCCGACGCATGGCCGAGATGGTGATCGCCGGCCCGACACAGGTCCGGCTCGGCGACGTGAGCACCGGCCCGATCGTCGACCTGGTCATCGATCCATCCGCCTACCCGCCGCCGCCCAGCGGCCGGATGCCGTCCTCACCGGCCCGGCCGGGCCCGTTCCCGCCGGGCCCCCGGTCGGCGGGGTTCGCCGGCGCCGGCCATCCCGGACCGAACATGCCGCCGTCGGGCCGCATCCCGTCACGAGCCCCGGGTGGTCCCTCTCGCCCCGGTGCGCCGGAACCCATGCCCGCCGAGCTACGCAACGCCCCACATCTGCAGGCGCTCAAACAGAACGTCTCCGCCGTCTATCGGCTCCCGGGGGCGCCGACTCCGCCCGAGCGCGAATCGATCTCGCTGCGCGGCGTGCAGCGCATCGGCCGCACACCGGACAACGACATCGTCGTCAGCGACGTCCTCGCGTCCCGCCACCATGCGCAGGTGTCGAGCCGCGGCGGCGTCCTGGTCATCGACGACCTCGGCAGCGTCAACGGCACCTTCGTCAACGGCCGGCGCGTGACCAACGCACCGCTGTCCGACGGAGACGTGGTCACGATCGGCAACAGCGACTTCGTGGTGTCCGGCGGCACCCTCATGCGCGGCCAGGAGAGTGCGGCGGTCGCCGATGGCCTCCACGTGCACGGGGTCAGCCTCGTCGTCGACGGCGGCAAGCGCCTCCTCGCCGACGTCGACTTCAGCGCAAGTCCCGGCACACTCACCGCGGTGATCGGCCCGTCCGGCGCAGGCAAGTCGACCGTGTCGAAGATCGCCGCGGGCCTCAACTCGCCGACGAGCGGTCTGGTCACCTTCGAGAGTCGCAACGTCCACGCCGAATACGACGCACTCCGCACCCGTATCGGCATGGTCCCGCAGAAGGACGTCCTTCACCACAAACTGACGCTGCGGCAGGCCCTGCGGTACGCAGCCGAGTTGCGACTCCCACCCGACCTGTCGAAGGAGGACCGCGACCGGGTCATCGACGGCGTCCTCAGCGAGCTGCAGCTGACCGAACACGTCGACACCCGCGTCGAGAAGCTCTCCGGTGGCCAGCAGAAGCGTGCATCGGTGGCGATGGAGCTGCTCACCGGTCCGTCGCTGCTGATCCTCGACGAGCCGACATCGGGTCTCGACCCGGCACTCGACCGTCAGGTCATGGCGACCCTGCGTCGCCTCGCCGACGCCGGCCGCGTCGTCCTCGTGGTCACCCATTCGCTGACGTACCTGTCGATGTGCGATCAGGTGCTGCTGCTCGCTCCGGGCGGCAAGACGTCGTTCTGCGGCGCGCCCGCGCAGGTCGAGCAGGAGATGGGGACCTCCGACTGGGCGGAGATCTTCGCCTACGTCGCCGACCAGCCCGACGCCGCGCACACGCGCTACCTCGAACGGCATCGACGCACACCCAATCCGCCTCCGCCGCAACGGCCCCCGGGCCCGCCGATACCGGTGCCGCACACCAGCTTCACCAGACAGGCGTCGACGATCGCCCGACGCCAGGTGCGGCTCGTCTTCGCCGACATCGGCTATCTGGTGTTCCTGGTCTTGCTGCCGGTGGTCCTCGGACTGCTGACGCTGGTCATCCCGGGGTCGAGCGGTTTCGCCCGGCTCGAGGTGATCCCGAATGCGCCGCCACCCAAGGACGGTGCGGAGGCGATCCAGATTCTCGTCGTCCTCGTCGTGGGTGCGGCGTTCATGGGTGCGGCCCTGACGGTCCGCGATCTCGTCGGTGAGCGCGACATCTTCGAGCGGGAGAGAGCCGTCGGATTGCGCCCCGGTGCTTACCTGTTCGCGAAGATCGTGGTCTTCTTCATCGCCGCCATCCTGCAGACCATCATCATGGTCGGCATCGCCTTCGCCGGTCGCGGCCTGCCCGACTTCGGCGGCCCGGTCCTGCCGCCACCGCTGGCCCTGCTGTTCGCCGTCGCCGTGCTCGCGTGTGTGAGCACCCTTGTCGGACTCGCGATCTCGTCGGCGGTGAAGTCCAACGAACAGGTGATGCCGCCGCTGGTCATCGTCGTGATGGTGCAGCTCGTCTTCTGTGGCGGCCTGTTCAAGCTCGACGGTGCCGGCCTGCAGCAGCTGTCGTGGATCTTCCCGTCGTTCTGGGGCTACGTCACCGCCGCCGGCAGCGTCGACCTGTACAACATCAACGTCGCCGCACCACAGCGGATCACGTTGTGGGAGACATCGATCGCTCACAGCGCCATCGCCTACGCCGTGCTCGCGTTCATCAGCATGCTGCTGCTGGCGTTCACCTACTCACGACTGCGGCTGAAGAAGCGCTGACACACGAGCCTCTCGTTGTCTGGGTGCGCCGCCGCCCCTCTGGCTGCCTGAGGTGTCGGCTTTCACGCTGCCCGGTTCGAGTCTCCTCTCGCTGCCTGGTTCGAGT